>JBBQAB010000056.1:0-2166 GCA_038198385.1 Propionibacteriales bacterium | reverse complement strand
CGCGGGCTACGCCGACATGCACAACGGGGTCGACCCGGCGGGGTGCCGGGGGGCTCCCCCCGCCCGGGCGGGGGCGGGTCGACCACGGTTCAGAGGCATCGCCTGAGAAGCGCGTCATCAGGCCCGCTCGGACGGACCGGTCCTGTTACGATCCAACCATCGGTGGCGGTGAGCGAGGTGAGCCTCGGACACCCTCTCGATTGCGAGACCCTCGGGACGCCTGCTCCGCGCTCTGACTGCGCCCACAGGTGCCCGGCTCTGACCCTTCGCTCGGGGAGTCAAGGAGCTACCGCTATGGCCGACAGAAACGTGGTGCGCGCAGTACGGGGCTCGCTGGTCGGGGCCGCCGCCCTGGTCTGCGCCTGGACGGGGATCGTCGCCCCCTCCTCGGCGGCGACGGCCCGTACGTCCACACCGCCGCCCCTGGCGGCGCCCATCCAGCTCCGGTCGTCCCCGACGCCGGTCGGGGCCGCTCAGGCCCTGGCGCAGGGGGCCTCCAGAACCTCCAGCACACGGGCAGCCGCCCTCCGTCGCATGCGGGCCGAGGTGGCTGGCGCGTCGGTGGTCATCGACGCCGATTTCGAAGGGCGGCCTACGGGACGGGTCAAGCCCCCCGCCTTCGCCGCCGAGGTGGGCAAGACCAACCAGAGCACCCGGGAGTACGACGACATGACCTTCCTGAAGGCCTCGGGCCACGGGCAGGTCGTGCGGACGACGCTGGAGAAGGGCACCATCCGGGGGACGCCCAGCGGGAACCATGGCGCCGTCCTCGTGTCCCAGCTGCCCCGCCGCCTCAGCCGCGCCTGCATCAGCTATGACGTCCGTTTTGCGGCCGGTTTCGACTGGTCGCTCGGCGGCAAGCTGCCCGGGCTGTTGGGCGTCGCGCCCGGGACCTCGCCCAGCACCCCGACGGGCGGTGGGTCGACCGCCAAGGGCTGGTCGGGCCGCGTGATGTGGCTCGGCCCCCGTGCCTACCGCTGGGCCGGTCCGGGCAACATGGCGGTCACCTACCTCTACCATCCGGGCCAGCCGGACGTCTGGGGTGAGAACGTCCGTTGGGACAAGCCGTTCGTGGCGGGGAGGTGGCACAACATCACCCAGTGCTACGCGGTCAACACTCCGGGCAAGGCCGACGGTCGGCTGCTGGTCTGGCTCGACGGCACGCCGGTGCGACGTGACACCCATGTCATCTACCGGAGCCGTTCCGACGTCGGCATCAGCCACCTCGACTGGAGTGTGTTCCGCGGCGGCGGGGACCTGCGGTGGGCCGGGTCGAGGACCAGCGCCGTCGACATCGACAACCTGATCGTCCTCGGGCGGTAACCAGATCGTCCTGGCTAGGTGATCTGTTCGTTATTACGGTTGAGTGATCAACTTTACCGAAACGTTATGTTTGTGCGAGAGTACGGGCAACCTCGACACGGTCCGGTTCTCAGCGGCCCGTGGGTTGAACCAGTCAGCCACCATGGGTTCGGGGACGCTCGCACAGCAGAGGACAGCAGACACGGTGAAGAAGATCATCGCGGCACGGGTAGTGATGGCAGCAGTGGCGGGGTCGGTCCTCACCACATTCTCGGTGGCGGTGCCGGCTCAGGCCGCAGCCCCGGGGCTCCAGCTGTCGAGCAGCTCCTCGCGGAACAGCGCCAGAGGTCTCGACGGGGCCACGGTGTCCGGCTCGGTTTACGTGTTCTGGGACGGAGGCTCGGTCTCGTCGGTGGAGTTTCTCCTCGACCCTGAGGGCTCTCCGCTGACCAGCTCGGTCGAGGTCACGGAGCGCATCACCCCCTTTGACTTCGCCCGCACGGCCGCAGACGGCGACGCCAAGCCCTTCGACACCGACAGCCTCTCCGCGGGAAGCCACCAGCTGGCCGCGGTGGTCACCGACTCCTCCGGGTCGAACAGCACCCACTGGGCCACCTTTACCGTCGGCCAGAAGACCGGCACGGTCGCCGCCCCGCCGCCGCCCGCCGCCAAGCCGAGCGGGTCGACGCTGATCTCGGCTGACTTCGACTCGCAGTCCTCGGGTGCGGTCTCCCCGGCCTCCTTCAACGCCGAGGTGGGCAACACCAACGACGACACCGGCGCCTACCAGGGCATGACCTACGCGGCGGACTCGCGTGGCTCCGGCAAGGTCGTGCGCACCGCGCTGCGGGCGGGGACCTGGCT
>JBBQAB010000055.1:0-9469 GCA_038198385.1 Propionibacteriales bacterium | reverse complement strand
TGGTCGGCGCCAGTGGGCGACCCAGGACCAGGGCGTAGTTGTTCAGCTCGCTGATCGGGACGGCCACGATCCGGTACTCCCGGCCGGCGGAGTCGACCCCCGAGCGCGCCGAGGTGCCGGAGTGCACCCGGGCGACGCTGAGCTCGCTCGGTCCGAGAATGAGGTGGTCCCGCTCGTCGGGGACGTAGTAGACCGTGCCGTCGGCCCGGATGGTGGCCACGCTGACGTTGCCGGCCTGCAGGGCCTGCTCGGTCAGGCCCCCGAGGTTGCGGATGTCGCGGGCCACGGGCAGTGAGACCGAGCGGGCGGTGTCGGTCAGCTCGGCGTCCAGGGCCTGGTAGAGCGAGACCCGGAGCGTGATGTAGCCCGCGATGCTGGTGGCCGCCACGGCGATCGCCACGACCAGCGTGGTGAGGTAGGAGACCCGTCGGTCCAGCGGCAGGGACTGGCTGGAGTGCAGCCAGGCGAAGGTGGGGTGCAGCAGACGGGACCGCCGGCTCGGGGCCCCCTGGTCCGGCACGGCTCCGGCCGGGGGCGCCGGCCGGTCGGCCGCCCGCTCGGTCACGGGGGCGTCTCGCGCAGCACGTAGCCCACCCCGCGGACGGTGTGGATCAGCCGGGCCTCCTCGCCCGCCTCGGTCTTGCGGCGCAGGTAGCCGATGTAGACCTCGAGGGAGTTGGCCGTGGTCGGGAAGTCGAAGCCCCAGACCTCGTTCAGCAGCCAGCTGCGCTCCAGCACCCGGCGGGGGTGCTGCATGAACGCCTCCAGCAGGGCGAACTCGGTCCGCGTGAGGCTGATCGAACGGGGTCCGCGCAGCACCTCCCGCGTCTGGGTGTTGAGGATCAGGTCGCCGAAGGCCAGGTTGTGAGCCGAGGGGTCGGTGGAGTCCGCGAGGGTGCCGGCCCGGCGGACCAGCGCGCGCAGCCGGGCCAGCAGCTCGTCGAGGGCGAACGGCTTGGCCATGTAGTCGTCGCCGCCGGCGTCGAGCCCGTCGACGCGGTCACCCACGGCGTCCCGGGCCGTCAGGACCAGGATGGGGACGTCGTTGCCGGCCGCCCGTAGCATCCGGGTGGTCTCGAGCCCGTCCAGGCGGGGCATCATCACGTCCATCACCACGGCGTCGGGACGCGCGGCGGCCAGCTTGGCCAGGGCCTGGACCCCGTCCTCCGCGGTGCTCACCTCGTAGCCGCTGTACTCCAGCGACCGTTTCAGGGAGTCCCGTACGGCTTGATCATCGTCCACGACCAGGATGTGCATCCTTCCAGCGTGCCAGAGAACCCTGAGGGCTCCCCGCGGCGCACAGGGGGTGGGCGGTGAGATGCGTCGCGTCCGCGGCGCCGGGACCCACCCGTACGCGGAGGGGCGCCGGGCGGGTCAGGCCCCGGCGGGCCGGGTGATGGCCAGGATGAGCACCCGCAGAGCACGGCTGTCGACCGGGCCGTCGTGGAACAGACCGTCCAGCTGGGCCTGGTTGTGGGTGGCGATGACCAGGTTCATCGCGTCGGCGAAATCGATCGTGAACTCCAGCCGGGCCGACCGCATGGCGTCGGCGATCAGGTCGCTGACCTGGGCCAGGCATCCCTGGTTGAACGCGGTGAACGCCACCCGGACTCGGGTCTCGCGGGCGGCGTACAGCAGCAGCTCCTGCCGGGCCAGAGTCCCCTGGCGGCCGTTCACACCGGCGATCTCGAAGGTGCTCAGGGCCAGGGAGACCAGGGTCTCGGGGCTGAGGTCGCCGTGCGCCTGCTCCTTCATCGTGGCGATGGCGTGGGCCGCGGCGGCGAGCTGGGTCTCCAGCTCGTACCGGAGGAGCTCGACGACCAGATCCTCCTTGTCGGCGAAGTTGGAGTAGAAGGCGCCCCGGGTGAAGCCGGCTGCCTCGCAGATCTCCTCCACGCTGGCGCCGATGACCCCCCGGGACGCGAAGGCGGTCAGCGCGGCGGCCATCAGCCGTTCGCGCGTCTGCTCGCGCCGGGGGCTGAGCCGCCGGGCGGGCTGCGTCCCGACGGGGGTGGTCTGGACCATCGTGGGCCGCTCCTTGGGTGGGGGGTGAGCCTGACGGGTGGAGCTGTCAGGGGTGAAGCTGACGGGGTGAATCCGGGGTGACCGGTCCGGGTGAACCGTACGGTATCAAATACATGCCTGTATCGGATACAGTTCTGTATCCAAGCTCGGGTGCAGTTGCCAAGGAGAATCATGTCCTCGTTCCTCTACGGTCTCGGCCGTGCGGCCTACCGCCGCCGACTGACCGTCCTCCTGGTCTGGCTGTCCGCCCTCGTCGTCCTGGGCGGCGCCGCCGTGGGGATCGGGGGCACGTTCGACGAGCGCTTCTCGCTCCCGGGCACCGAGTCGCAGTCCGCCCTGGACTCGCTGGGCCGGACCTTCCCGCAGGCCAGCGGCACGACCGCGCAGGTCGTGGTGGTGGCCCCCGAGGGCAGCACGGTGCGGACCGCCGCTGTCCGCTCGGCCATCGAGGCGGGCGCCCAGCGCTTCGCCACCCTCGGCCAGATCGACGGTGCGACCTCGCCGTTCGACAAGTACGCCAAGGGCGTCATCTCCGACGACGGCAGCGCGGCGATCATCAGCCTGCGCTTCTCGGTCTCCCTGCCCGACATCACCCCGACCTCCTACGCCGACGTTCAGACCCAGACCGACCAGCTCCAGGCGGCCATCCCGGGGTCGACGGTGTCCGTCGGCGGGGAGGCCTACAACGACAACAAACCCGGCGTCAGCCTGGTCGAGGGCCTCGGGGTGCTGATCGCCCTGCTTGTGCTGTTCTTCACCCTGGGCTCGCTGCGTGCGGCCGGGATGCCGCTGCTGACCGCGCTGCTTGGGGTCGGCATCACCATGACCCTGATCTTCGCGGCCACCGGCATCACCACCGTCTCCTCCACCACACCGCTGCTGGCCCTGATGCTCGGGCTCGCGGTCGGGATCGACTACGCCCTGTTCATCACCTCCCGGCACCGCGACCAGCTCCGCGACGGGCTCGACCCGGAGGAGTCGGTGGCCCAGTCCGTCGCGACCGCCGGCTCGGCCGTGGTCTTCGCCGGTATGACAGTGATGATCGCCCTCTGCGGTCTGGCCGTGGCTGGTATCCCCTTCCTGACCACGATGGGGGTGGCGGCCGCGGTCGGGGTCGCGATCGCCGTTCTGATTGCCCTGACCCTGCTGCCCGCGCTGCTCGGCTTCGCCGGTGAGCGGCTGCGGCCGAAGGTCCGCACCCCCCGCGTACGCCGGTCCGCCCGATCCGCCGCGAGCCCCGACGGCTCGTCGGCACCCGCCCGGGTCGCGTCGCCGCGGCCGCGCCGCAGCCCCGCCCGGGCGTGGGTCCGGCTCGTCACCAAGGTGCCGGCCCTGACCATCGTTCTGGTGATCGCCGGTCTGGGTGCGATGGCCTACCCCGCCACGGACCTGCGGATCGCCCTGCCCACCAACGGGACCGCCGCGCCGGGCAGCAACGGCCGCGTCACCTTCGACCTGATCGACCAGCACTTCGGACCGGGTTACAACGGACCGCTGATCATGTCCGCCACGATCATCGGCTCCACCGACCCGGTGGGGGTGATGGACAAGATGGCCGCGGAGATCCGCCGGCTGCCGGGGGTGGCGAGCGTGCCGCTGGCGACCCCGAACGCCGGGGCCGACACCGGCATCATCCAGATCATCCCCACCACCGGGCCCGACGCGACCGAGACCAAGGCCCTGGTCCGCGAGCTACGTGCGCTGGAGCCGCACTTCCTGGCTGCGTACGACATCCCCACCTTCGTCACCGGCTACACCGCGGTGGCGATCGACGTCTCCGACCGGCTCGGTCAGGCCCTGCTGCCCTTCGGCATCCTGGTGGTGGGCCTCTCGCTCATCTTGCTGACCATGGTTTTCCGGTCGATCGCGGTCCCTCTCAAGGCGACCATCGGCTACCTCCTGAGCGTCGGGGCCGCCTTCGGGGCGACCGCGATGGTCTTCGAGTGGGGCTGGTTCGGCTCGGTGCTCAACGTGGCCCAGACCGCGCCGGTGATCAGCTTCCTGCCCATCCTGCTGATGGGCATCCTGTTCGGCCTGGCCATGGACTACGAGGTTTTCCTGGTCTCGCGGATGCGCGAGGAGTATGTCCACCGCTCCCTGCGGTCGGGGACCGCCACCCGCGAGGACGCGCAGCTGGCCATCGAGGAGGGCTTCGTGTCCTCCTCCCGGGTCGTGGTGGCCGCGGCCGTCATCATGCTCGGGGTGTTCGCCGCCTTCGTGCCCGAGGGTGAGGGTCCGATCAAGACCATCGGCTTCGGGTTGGCCGTCGGGGTGGTGGTGGACGCGTTCGTGGTCCGGATGACCCTGGTGCCGGCCGTGCTGTCCCTGCTCGGGCGGGCGGCGTGGTGGCTGCCCCGCTGGATCGACAAGCGGCTGCCCTCCTTCGACGTCGAGGGTGAGGGGCTGGCCCACCAGATGGCGCTGGCCGCCTGGCCCAGTGCCGACGACCCCCACCTGGTCTACGCCGAGGGTCTGACCGCGGGTCCCGCCACCGGCCTGGCGCTGGCCGCCCTGCCCCGCGAGGTCGTCGTGGTGGACGGCCCGGTCGGGTCGGGCAAGACCGCGCTGCTGCTCACCCTGGCCGGCCGGATGCGGCTGACCGGGGGACGGGTAAAGGTGGCCGGTCTGGTGCTCCCGGAGCAGGCCTCCTCGGTGCGCCGCCGCACCGGCTACCTCGACTGCGCGACCAGTACCGACGTCCGGGCCGAGCTCGCGCAGATCCGGCGGGCCCGCCCGGCCGTGGTCTTCGTCGACCACGCCGACGCCCTCACCGCGCACGACGACCGCGCGGCCCTGGCCAGCCTCGTCGACGACGTGGCGGTCTCCCCGGCCGAGCAGACGGTCGTGGTGGCGGTCCGCGACCGGGCCGCCCTCGCCGACCTGCTGCCCGCCCAGCATTCCTACCTCACCCTCGACCGGGTCACCGACCTGGTCGAGACGACGATCTGACCCAGAGGACCTCATGTTCACGCTGGAACGCGCCGACGGCACCCGTCGAGTCACCCCGCTCTCGGTGGTCGGGCTCATCTTGATCCCGCTGGTCATCGCCGGAGGCTTCGTCTGGGCCACCTGGCACTCCACCGACCGGCTGGACCGGGTGCAGGCCGCCGTGGTCAACCTGGACGAGCCGGTGACCCTGAACGGGCAGCTCGTCCCGCTGGGCCGCCAGCTGGCGGGCGGGCTGGTGGCGAGCAAGGAGGATCTCAACTTCTCCTGGGTGCTCACCGACGCGGCGGACGCGGCTTCGGGGCTGCAGTCGTCCCGCTACGCCGCCGTCGTGACCATCCCTAAGGCGTTCTCCCAGGAGGCGACCTCGTTCTCCAAGACGAAGGCCGCCGACATCGCCCCCGCGACCATCGACGTCCAGACGTCCCAGGTCGGGGGCATCTCGGACCCCGTCATCGGTCAGGCCATCACCGCCGCGGCCACCAAGACGCTGAACACCCAGCTGACCGAGAGCTACCTGGACAACATCTACCTCGGCTTCAACAAGCTGGGCGAGCAGTTCGGCACCATCGCCGACGCCGCAGGCAAGCTGTCCGACGGCGCGGACCAGCTCTCCGGGGGTCTGGACAAGACCGAGACCGGGACGAAGGGTCTGGCCGACGGTCTCGGCCAGCTCGACACCGGTGCGCAGCAGCTAGCGTCGGGGTCGGTGCAGTCCGCCACCGGCGCCCGCAAGCTCTCCGACGGCATCGACCAGCTCGCCGCGGGGGCGGCCAGCCTGCCCCGGGGGGCGCAGCAGCTCGCCGACGGGACCCGCGCCTCGGCGAAGGGTGCGGGCCGGCTCGCGTCCGGTGCGAAGCAGGTCGACGGCGGCGCACAGAAGCTGGCCGACGGGACCGCGGCGTACGCCAAGGGGGCCCAGACGTACGCGAAGGGGATGTCTACCTACGCCGACGGGGCTGACCAGGCCGCGGCCGGGGCGAAGGCGTACGCCGGCGGGATCGCGCAGTACCAGAAGGCCATCACCGGCTTCGGGTCCATGACCGACCAGCAGCTCGCCGCCGTCGTCCCCTGCCCCGCGGAGCTGCCGGTGGAGTCCTGCCCGGTGTTCTACGCCGGTCTGCGGGCCGGCACCGCGGTCGCGGCCCAGCCGCTGGCCGGCCACAAGGGTCTGGTGGCGGGAGCAGCCTCGCTCAGTGTCGGGGTGTCCCAGCTCGCCACCGGCGCCCAGCGGCTGGACTCCGGGGCCGCCGGGCTGAGCAGCGGTGCCCGCCAGCTGAGCAGCGGCGCCGGCCAGCTCGCCACCGGCACCGCCGGGGTCGCCGACGGCGCCAGCGCGCTGGCCTCCGGGCTGGACAAGCTCGGGACGGGCGCCACGCAGCTGGCCAGCGGGGCTGCGCAGTTGTCCGGCGGCCTGCAGCAGACCGCCACGGGAACCAGCAAGCTGGCCGACGGGCTGGCCCTGGCCAGCCGTGGCACCCAGGACTTCGCCGCGGGGGTGCACGCCTCCGCCACGGGTGCGGATGCTCTCAGCACCGGGGTCGACGGGCTCGCCAAGGGCGGCCGGGGTCTGGCCGACGGGACCCAGAAGCTGGCCGACGGCCTGGCCAAGGGCAAGGACCAGGTCCCGACCTACAGCCCGCAGGTCCGGCAGAAGCTCTCCTCGGTGGTAGCGACCCCTGTGCGCACCCCCGCCGTGGACTCGGTGTTCTCCAACGTGGCCACCACGACCTTCCTGGCCGTGATCGCACTCTGGCTCGGCGCGTTGGCCACCTACCTGGTCGTCCGGGCCGTCTCGGCCCGGGTGCTGTCCTCGATGAAGCCGTCCTGGCGGCTCGCGACGGACGGGCTGCTGCCGGGCGCGGTGATCGCGGCCGTCCAGTCGGTCGTGCTGACCGTGGTCCTCACCCTGCTGCTCGACCTGTCGGTCGGCCAGGTCGGACAGCTGCTGCCCTTCGCCCTCCTGTCGGGGCTGGCCTTCGTGGCCGTCAACCACGCGCTGGTGGCCTGGTTCGGCGGGGTGGGACGCTTCGTCTCGGTACTCGCCGTGGTCGCCTCGGCCGCGGGGGCCATCACCGCCGCGGTGCCGGCGGCCTTCGACCTGCTGCGGCCGTTCCTGCCCCTGACCCCGGCGTTGGACGGGCTGCGGGCGATCGCGACCAACAGCACCGGGGCCAGTGGTGCGGCGGGCCTGCTCCTGGCCTGGCTCCTGGTCGGGGTGGTGGCGAGCGTGCTGGCCGTGGCTCGACGCAGGGTTGTCGCCCCGCTGGTCGCCGTCCCCGCGACCTGAGGTCGGCGTGGCTCAGCGCTGGAGGCTGCGGACCGCGTCCAGCACCCCGGGCATGGCGGCCTCGACGGCGCTGAGGGTGCCGTAGAAGCCGTCCGGGGTGCCGTACCAGGGGTCCGGGACCCCGGAGCCGGGCTCGGCGTCGGGGTCGTAGTCGGTGAGCAGGCTGAGGTGGTCGGCGTTCGGCGTGAGCGCCCGCATCTTGTCCACGTGGAGGTCCTCCATGGCGATCACCAGGTCGTGGCCGGTGATCTCGGCGGCCGTGATCCGGTGCGCGCTGTGCTCCTCGCTGCGGTAGCCGCGCTCCCGCAGCACCCGGGCGGCGCGGCGGTCCATCGGGTTGCCGAGCTCCTCACTGCTGGTCGCCGCACTGGTGAACTCCACGTCGGTCAGCCCGGCGTCGGCAGCGACCCGCTCGGCGACGCGTTCGGCGATCGGCGATCGGCAGATGTTGCCCCAGCAGACGAAGACGACCCGGACCGGCCCCGTACGCCCCGCCCGCTCAGGCACGGGAGCCCCGTCGGCGGTTCTCGCCACGGTCGGGCAGGAAGGCGTTGAGCAGGAAGCTCACGATCGAGACGATAACCGCCCCCAGGACCGCGGTCCCGAAGCTGTCCACCGACCAGCCCAGCCCGACCTTGTCCGAGAGCCAGGACGTCAGCAGCAGCATCAGCGCGTTGATGACCAGCAGGAACAGACCCAGGGTCAGTAGCAGCAGAGGCACGGTGACCAGGGTGAAGATGGGTTTGACGAGAGCGTTCACGAAGCCGAAGATCAGCGCCACCACCAGCAGGGTGAGGATCTTGCGCTCGGTGGTCCCCGACGTGAGCGCGATGCCCGAGAGCAGGAACGTGGCCACGGCCAGGGCGGCCGCGTTGGCCAGCAGTCGAAGGATCAGCCTCATGCGCCGACTCTTTCACGACCGGAGCCCGATGGAACCGGGGTCGCCGGGCGCCGGACGCCCCCGCGACGGCTCACCTCGTGCGGGTCGGCCTTGCTCGTCGGCGTTCTCGTCGATCATCAGCACGTTGGCCCGCTCGTCGGCGATGGTGGTGTCGTCACCGTGACCGGTCTTGACGATGGTCTGGCCGGGCAGGGACAGCAGCTGGTCGGTGATGCTCTGGACCAGCACCCCCCGGTCGCTGAAGCTCCGCCCGGTGGCCCCAGGGCCCCCGTTGAACAAGGTGTCACCGGTGAAGACCGTGGCCAGCTCCTCGGCGTAGAAGCAGACCGCTCCCGGGGCGTGGCCCGGGGTGTGCAGGACGCGCAGGGTGAGGCCGGCGACCGTGATCTCCTGACCGTCGGTCAGCTCGCCGTCAGGCTCGCTGTCGTGGGTCAGGTGCCACAGCTCGAGGCCGTCGGGGTGCAGCCAGACGGGTGCGTGCAGGGCGGCCGCCAGCTCCGGGGCGACCCGGACGTGGTCGTCATGGGCGTGGGTGCAGAGGATGGCGAGCACCCGTCGGCCCGCGACCAACCGGGTGATGGCGGCCGCGTCGTGCGGCGCGTCGATGACCACGCACTCGCGGTCGTCGCCGACCACCCAGACATTGTTGTCCACGTCGAAGGTCTGGCCATCGAGGGAGAACGTCCCCGAGGTGACCGTGTGGCTGATCCGGGCGTTCATACGCTCGCTCCGGCGGCCAGCACGTCCGGGTGGTCCTCGACGGCGTCCATCAGGACCACCGAGCGCAGCACCTTTCCGCCGTGCATCTTCTCGAACGCGGCCTCCACGTCCTCGATCCCGATCTCCTCGGTGACGAAGGCGTCCAGCGGCAGCCGACCCTGCAGGTACAGGTTGATCAGCACGGGGAAGTCACGCTCGGGCAGGCAGTCCCCGTACCAGCTGGACTTCAGCGACCCGCCCCGGCCGAAGACGTCGAGCAGCGGCAGCTCCAGGGTCATCTCGGGGGTGGGGACCCCGACCAGCACCACGGTGCCGGCCAGGTCGCGTCCGTAGAAGGCCTGACGGTAGGTCTCGGGTCGGCCGACGGCGTCGATGACCACGTCCGGGCCGAACCCGCCGGTCAGCTGCTGCATGGCCACCACCGGGTCGACGTCGCGGGCGTTGACCGCCTCGGTGGCACCCACCTCGCGGGCCATGGCCAGCTTGGCCTCGTCCACGTCGATGGCGATGATCGTGCCCGCGCCGGCCAGGGCCGCACCGGCGATCGCCGCCGCCCCCACGCCGCCGCAGCCGATCACGGCCACCGA
>JBBQAB010000054.1:0-14936 GCA_038198385.1 Propionibacteriales bacterium | reverse complement strand
GCTGGTGACCGCGGTGACGGCAGTGGTCGGCGGGGCCGACTGGCCCGTCGGCAAGGTGTCGGTGCTGCTCGCGCTCTGCCTCCAGCTGGTCGTCGCCCATCTGCTGCTGCTCCTTGCGGTGGCGGTGCCGTGGCCCGCCTCGTGGCCGGACGCCGTCGTGCTGCTCGCCGCCGCGGCCCTGGCCGCGGTCGGCGGGTCCGCGCTGGGCAGCGAGGCCTTTGCGCTCTTCATCCTGCTGGTCCGTCGCGGCGAGGTGGCCGGGTGGCGGATGGCCGGCCAGGCCGTCGAGGACCACAAGGGTCTGCTGCGGATGTGCCTGCGGGCCGACGGGACGCTCGAGGTCTACCCGGTGGTGCTCGACCAGATCTGCCGGGACTGGCACCTGGAGGACCTGAGCCCGGGTGTGTCGCGTCCCGTCCCGTCCACGCCGCTGCGGCCCCGCCTGGTCGAGAACGTCATCCACATCTCCGCGAAGGGCTACGACACATGAACGCTCCCGGGAACGCTGCCACCAACGCCTCGGACTTCGCCCCGCCGCCGGAGGACCGTCGCGGCCAGCGGACCGACATCGTCCCCCTCCGCGCCGGTGACGGCCACCCCCTGACCCTGCTGCACGTGACCGGGCCCCGGCCGGCGGAGCGCGGGCCGGTCCTGCTCGTGCACGGCGCCGGCGTGCGGGCCGAGATTTTCCGTCCACCGCTGCCGGTCACGCTCGTCGACGCGCTGGTGGCCGACGGCTGGGACGTCTGGCTGCTTAACTGGCGTGCCTCGATCGACTTCGACCCCGTCTCCTGGACGCTGGACGAGGCTGCCGTGCACGACTACCCGCCGGCGGTCCGCCACGTCCTGGCTGCGACCGGAGCCACCTCGCTGAAGGCGGTGGTGCACTGCCAGGGCTCGACGTCCTTCACGATGGCCATGGTCGCCGGGCTGCTGCCGGAGGTCGACACCGTCATCAGCAACGCCGTGTCGCTGCACCCGGTGATCCCGAGGTTCTCGCGGGTCAAGATCGGCTACCTGGCCCCCTTGATCTCGCGGGTGACCCCGTACCTGAACCCGGCCTGGGGCTACCGCAGCAGCGGGTTCTTCCCGGCGGCCCTGAGGACCGTGGTCCGGGCGACCCACCCCGAGTGCGACAACACCGTGTGCCGGATGGTGAGCTTCACCTACGGCAGCGGGCACCCGGCTCTGTGGTCCCACGAGAACCTCGACGACGCCACTCACGCCTGGATCGACGGGGAGTTCGCCGCCGTCCCGATGACCTTCTTCGCCCAGATGAACGACAGCGTCCGGGCCGGTCGCCTGACGCCGACCGGCGCGGTCCCCGGCCTCCCCACCGACCTCGCCGGACGCGCCCCGCAGACCGACGCCCGCTTCGTGCTGCTGGCGGGGGAGCGCAACCGCTGCTTCCTGCCCGAGAGCCAGCGTCGGACCTACGAGCACCTCCGGCGCCACCGGCACCGGGGTCGCGACACCCTGCACCTGATTCCCGGCTACGGCCACCTCGACGTCTTCTTCGGGCGCCACGCCGACCGCGACACCTACCCCCTCATCCTTCAGGAGCTCCAGCGATGACCACCTCAGACACCCCGGTCGGGCCCGCCTCCGCGGGTGTCCGGTTGCTGCGTACGGCGATGTCCGTGCTGCCCTCACCCGTGCCTCGTCGGCAGCGGCGGCTGGCCGACCAGCACGCCCTGGTCGACGGCATCCCGTACGTCATGCCGGTGAACTCCAACCGCAGCCCGGTCCTGATGGCGGCGTTCCCGATGGCGTACGCCGACGCCAGGTCCCTGCTGCCGGGCACCGAGCTGCACCCGTTCCGGCTCGGCCGCAAGGCCCTGTTCGTCGTCACGGTGGTGAACTACCTGTCCACCGACATCGGTGCCTACATCGAGTACTCGCTCGCCGTCGCGGTCACCCACGGCGCGCACGCCGGCCCGCCGCTGCTGCCCGGGCTGGCGCCCAAGGCGTACGGGCTGGGGCAGTTCGTGGTCGACCTCCCGGTCAGCTCCGAGGTGTCGGTGAAGGGCGGCAAGGGCATCTGGGGGATGCCCAAGCACCAGGCCAGCCTGGACTTCGTCGAGGAGGCCACCACCGTGTCGGCGCGCTACGAGGACGGGGGTGAGCTGGGCTGCCACGTCGAGATCCTCCGCCCTCCGCCCACCCGGCTCCCGCTCAAGGTGGGGACGGCGAACTACTGCGCGTTCCGCGGTCTGCTGATGAAGTCCCTCATCTACTTCGAGGCCTCCGCCGACGTGGCCTTCGGGTCGCGGGCCCAGGCAACCCTGCGCTTCGGCAACGCTTCGGGCGTCCAGGCGCTCCGCGGCCTGGACATCGACGCCAAGCCGGTCTTCACCGCCTATCTCCCCGACTCGCACGGTGTGCTGGACGACTACTGTGAGTCCTGGTTCCTGACCGCCGCCTCCGCTGAGGACGCCGCCGCCGCCCGTACCGGTGACGGGCTGCCCAGCGTGGTGGACCTGACCACCTCCCAGGACTGGCTGGAGCCTCCGCGTCGGAGCGGGGTCGCGCTCAACCGTCTCGGGTCTGGGTCCGGGGCCCGACCATGACCGGATGGCTGCTGCTGCTGACCAGCGTCTTCTTCCTCTTCGGGGCGACCATGTACGTCGGCACGATGTGGGTGCTCAAGCTGTTCCTCTACCCCACGTGGCGGTCACTGACCCGAGACAACGTGCTCGTCCACTTCGGCGTCCCGACCCTGCTGGCGACGAGGTTCTTCACCGGGGTCGTCCCCGTGATGTTCGTGGCCGCGGTCGTCCTGGTCGTCACCGAGTGGGGTACGGCGTACCTGGCGTGGGCGGCCGTCTGCCTGCTCGGGATCGTGTTTCTCACCGTGATCGGACAGCGGCTCATCATCCCGATCAACCAGCGGATCCGAGGTGGTGCGTACGCCACGCAGGCCGAGCTCGTCAGCCTGCTGGAACGGTGGATGCGGCTCAACGACCTGCGCTTCTGGGGCTCCAGTGTGACCTGGCTGGCCATCGTGGGCTACGTGGTCAGCCGGGGCGACCTGCTGGCGGCGCTGCGATGAGGGACGGGGTCGTCCGGGACCCGCTGCGGGCCCTGCTGACCGCGCTCGGGGCGGTCACCGCCCTCACCGGAGCCGTCCAGGTGGTCGCGCCGGGCCTGGTGCTCGGAGCACTGGGCGCCGACATCACGCCCAGCAGCCGGCAGCTGTTCGGCACCGTGGGCATGTTCATGGTGGTGGTCGGGGGGCTGCTCACCCACGTGCTGGTCCGGCCCGAGCCGAGCCCCGTGGTCGTGGGCTGGGCGGCCGGCCAGAAGCTGGGCGCGTTCCTGGCCGTGGGCCTGGGCGTGCTGACCGACGTCTTCGCGACGGTCGCGCTCGGGGTCGCGTTCTTCGACCTGGCCACGGCCGTTCTCCTGGTGGTCTACGCCCGGCGGCTGGGCGTCCCGGCCGGGGTGGTGGGGGTGGGGGTCGTGCGATGACCCGCTCGCTGGTCTGTGCCGGCGGCGGGATGCGCGTGGCCTGGCAGGCCGGGGTGGTGCGCGCGCTGGAAGAGGAGGGTCTGGGCTTCGACCACGTCGACGGGACCTCAGGTGGGATCCTGACCGCGGCCATGATGCTGTCGGGGGTGTCCGGGGCCCAGATGTGTGAGCGCTGGTCCGGTCTGGACGTCCAGGCCTTCGGCTCCGCCCTGCCGCTGGCCGACTACCTGCACGGACCCTGGTCCCTGCCCGCCCTCGGCGACGCCGACGGTCTCCTGACCCGGGTCTTCCCGGCGCTGGGCGTCGACGTGGCGGCCATCCGCTCCACGACGACCGCGGGCACCTTCAACGTGGCCGACTTCGGCGCCAAGCGCTGCCTCGCGATCGATGCGGCTGAGGTCGACGCCGAGCTGCTGGCCGCGGGGATGTCGCTCCCGCTGTTCATGACCCCGCTCCGGCGGGACGGCCGCGTCTACACCGACGCGGTCTGGATCCGCGACGCCAACGTGGCCGAGGCGCTGCGACGAGGGGCGGACGAGATCTGGCTGGTGTGGTGCATCGGCAACACAGGTCGGTGGGGGGACGGGCCGTTGGAGCAGTACGTGCACATGATCGAGATGAGCGCGATGGGGGCGCTGCTGGCCGACTTCGACGCCGCCGCCCAGGCGGGCCGCTCCTTCGTGCTGCACGTGGTGCGCCCCGAGCATCCGCTGCCGCTGGACCCCGACTTCTACCTCGGCCGGATCAGCGCAGACGACCTGACGGCCCAGGGATACCGGGACGCCCGGCGCTACCTCGACCGGCGCACTGCCGCCGGGGTGCCACCTGACGCCTCCTGCACCCAGATGACCGAGCCGCCGCCCGGGATCCGGTTCCGGGAGCGGCTGCACGGGGAGGTGGCGGGGGAGCCGATCCTGCTGCACCTGGTCTCGGTCATGCCCCTGGACCCGGCCGACGGGCCGGTCACCACCGCTGGCTTCCTCGACTTAGCCCCCTGGGGCGGCCGCTGCTATCTGGCCGGCGGAGAGCTGCACCTCGGAGCTACGTCCGCGACCTACCGAGCGGAGGTTCTCCATCACGGCCGGCGTGAGCCCCTGGTTCTCCGGCGTGACCTGGTCGACGACCCGGGGCCGGACGCCTGGAGCGACGCCACCACCGCCTCCCTGACGGTCGGCGACGAGCTCAGCACCACCGTACGGCTGGGGGTCCCGGGCGCGGCCGCCCTGCTGGCGTCGGTCGAGCCGGTGGGGGCGCACGGTCTCCTCGACCGGGCGGCCGCCGTGGCCCACCTCAGCCGCCGGTTCCTGCGCGGAGCATCGCGGCGCACCAGGGGATGAGACCGACGGATCCGGCTCAGTCCAGGAGCGTGTCGCCCACCGTGGCCACGACCCGGCCGGTCGGGGTCACGGTGATGGGGTGGTCCGGACCGGGGACGAGGTGCTTGCGGTTCGCGTCGCTAGCCATGAGTGCGACAAAATCGGCGGTCAGGCTGATGTTCCCGACACCGGGGACGACGAACGCGGGTGGGTCCGCCCGAAGCCGGTCCCACCCGCGCCCACTCTCCGCCAGCCGCCAGCGGTGGGGGTCAGATCGTCAGGCCAGACCCTTCTGGGCCAGCCACTCCTTCGCCGCGGTGTTGGCCGAGGCCTTCTCCTTGCCCTCGACCCGGTCCCGCAGACCGATCAGGTCGGCGGTGGTCAGCTGCGCGGAAACGTTGTTCAAGATCCCGGCCATCTGGTCGTTGTAGACCGAGTCGGCCACCAGGGGCAGCACGTTCTGGGCCGAGATCATGTTCTTCGGATCCTGCAGCACGACGAGGTCGTTGGCCACCAGAGCGGGCGAGGTGGTGTAGATATCGGCCACCTGGATCGAGTCGTCGACCAGGGCCTTGACGGTGTCGGGGCCGCCGAAGTCCTCGATCGGGACGAAGGTGACGTCCTTGGCCTTGGTGCCCACGCCGTACACGCTCTTCAGACCGGGGATGCCGTAGCCGAGCTCACCGAACTGCGGGTTGGAGCCGAGCTTGAAGGGGGTGATCTTGCTCAGGTCCCCGATCGAGGCGACGCCCTTGTCCGCGGTCTTGCGGGTGACGACGTAGGCGTCCTTGTCCTCGGCGGCCGCGGACTTGAGGACCTTGAGCTTGTCCTTGGCCACGGCGTCGACCAGCGCGGCGTCGACCTCGGCCTGGGTCCGCTCGGTGTACTTCGGGTTGTAGTAGGCGAGCAGGTTGCCGTTGTACTCCGGGATGACGTTGATAGAGCCGTCCCGCAGCGCCGGGATGGTCTGCTGGCGCGGTCCGATGTTGAACTTGGTCTCAACCTGGACACCCTTGGCCTGGAGGGCCTGAGCGTAGATCTCGCCGAGGATCTCGCTCTCGGGGAAGGCGAAGGAGCCGACGACGACCTTGCCGGCCGGGGCCGAGGAGGCCGGCGCCGCGGCGGTCGGGTCGCTGGAGCCGCAGGCCGTCAACGCGGTGGCCAGGGCGAGCGCCAGCGAGGCGGCCGCGAGGCGGACCAGGCGTGGGGTGGTGGACATGGTGGGTTTCCCTTCGTCACACGCGGCTGCGTGTACTGGATGTCTTATGCGTGGGTGCGTGCACCGGTCTTGGTGGGGTGGGCGGGGCGTCGTGCGGCGGCATCACTGAGGCCTTGGGTTGCCGTGGCCCGCTGCACGAGGGCCAACAGCCCGTCGACGATCAGAGCCAGAGCGGTGACGAGGAAAGCGCCACCCAGGATCAAACTGTAGTCGTTCAGCCCGATCCCGCTCGTGATGATGCGTCCCAGGCCACCCAGACCGGCGTACGAGGCGATCGTCACCGTGGCGATGACCTGGAGCACCGCGGCCCGGATGCCGCCGATGATGAGCGGCAGGGCGAGCGGGATCTCGACCTGGGTCAGGATCTGCCACTCGGTCATCCCGTTGGCCCGGGCGGCGTCGATCGTCTGACGGTCCACCGACTCCAGACCCGAGTAGGCCCCGGCCAGCATCGAGGGGATGGCCAGGATCACGAAGGCGATCGTCGCCCCCACGATGGGTGCGGTGTCGTAGGAGAGGAAGTAACCGAACACCATGAGGAGGAAGAAGAGCAGCCCCAGGGTGGGCAGCGCCCGCATGGCTCCGGTGAAGCCGATGACGAACTGCCGACCCTTGCCGGTGTGGCCGATGTAGAAGCCCAGCGGCAGAGCGATCACGGCGGCGATGACCACGGCGATGGCGGTGTAGGTCAGGTGCTCGGTGAGCCGGTCCTGGATCGGGAGGGGGCTCTGGGAGCCCGCCCGCCAGCTGCTCGGGTCGAAGAGGAAGGCCAGCCCCTGCAGGAAGAGCTTCACGAGGCGCCCCCCGCCGCGGCCAGGGACGAGCCGCCAAGCCGTCGCGGGCGAGCGCGCCGACTGGGGGTGGCGTCCCGGTTCCAGGGCATCAGCAGCTTGCCCATGGTCACCAGGATGAGGTCGAAGACCAGGGCCAGCAGCAGGCTGACGAGGATCCCGACCACGACCTCGGACAGGATGCCCCGCTGCTTGCCGTTCTGGAAGAGGTAGCCCAGGTTGGACGAGCCGATGATGACCCCGACCGAGACCAGAGCGATGGTGCTCACCGACACGACGCGGATCCCGGCCAGCAGGACGGGTCCGGCCAGCGGGAGCTCGACGCGGAAGAAGCGGGCCGCCGGTGAGAACCCGATGGCGGTCGAGGCGTCGAGGGTGGGTGGGGCCACGCTGGCCAGGGCGTCCGCCGCGGACCGCGCCATGATCGCCACCCCGTAGATGCTCAGGGCCACGATGAGGTTGGTCTCGTCCAGGACCCGGGTCGGGATGATCAGGGGCAGGATCACGAAGAGCGGCAGCGAGGGGATGGTGAACAGCAGGCTGCCGCCGGTGATGACGACAGCCCGCAGCGCCCGGTTCCGGTTCGCCAGCCAGCCCAGCGGGATGGAGAGCAGGAGGCTGGCGATGATCGGGATGACCGACAGCCGGATGTGGTTGAGCGTCAGCTCCAGGATCAGGTTGAGGTTGCCCAGCGCCCAGCTCACCGGCGCGTCGCTTCCTCGCGGGCGGCTTCCTCGTGGGCGGCTTCCTCGGGGACAGCTCCCTCGCGGGCGGGGGCCTCGTGGTCGGCGGGGGGCCCGTCGGTGTCGAGGATGCCCACCGGGCGACCGTCGCCGTCCACGACCAGGGTCAGCCCGGCGTCGTCGTTCCGCTGCTGCAGGTAGAGGTCGCGCTTGCCCTTGTCGGAGCCGATGAAGGTGGCCACGAAGTCGTCGGCGGGCGCGGCCAGGATCTGCGCGGGGGTGCCGGCCTGGGCGATCACACCGCCCTTCTTGAAGATGATGACCTGGTCGGCCAGGGTGAAGGCCTCGTCGATGTCGTGGGTGACGAAGATGATGGTCTTGCCCAGCTCCCGCTGCAGCCGGTTCAGCTCCAGCTGGAGGTCGGCCCGCACGATCGGGTCGACCGCACCGAACGGCTCGTCCATCAGCAGGATGTTGGGGTCACCGGCCAGGGCCCGGGCCACACCCACCCGCTGCTGCTGACCGCCCGAGAGCTGGCGGGGGTAGCGGTCGGCCAGTGAGCGGTCCAGGCCGACCTTGTCGAGCAGCTCCAGAGCTTCGGCGCGGGCCTGCGGCTTGCTCATCCCCTTGAGGACCGGAACGGTGGCCACGTTGTCGACCACCTTGCGGTGCGGCAGCAGGCCGGCAGCCTGCAGGACGTAGCCGATGCTGCGACGCAGCTCGACCTTGTCCCGGCTGGCCACGTCCACGTCGTCGATCAGGACCTGGCCCGAGGTGGGCTCGACCATCCGGTTGATCATGCGCAGGAGGGTGGTCTTGCCGCAGCCCGAGGAGCCGACCAGGACGGTGGTCTGGTGGGAGGGCAGCGTGCAGCTGAAGTCATCGACCGCCACGGTGTCGTCGGGAAAGCGTTTGGTCACCGATCGGAACTCGATCATGGGTGGTTTCTCATTCCGCCGAGGATCGGCACACGGGCCGAAGTGGTCACAGAGTAGTCGAGCCCTCAGATACTTCTCAGGAGCGGGCGGGGGTCACGGGCCGGCCGTGACGCAGACGTGACCAAGGCGGCGGGGCTCAAGAGAGTTCGGATGCGGGTCGCCCGGTGTTGGCGCACCGTTCACCTCCGACCCGCACGCTCAGGGCGTTCTCCCCGAAACGGAGGACGTCGGCCTCGGGGCGAGGCCGCCACCCAGAGAACCCGGAGCACCCATGTCTCTCACCCGCCGCCAGATGCTGAACCGGACCGGGACGGCCGGGGCCGGGGCCGTGGCCCTCGGTCTCGGTGTCTCGGCCACCACCCCCGCCGCCGCTGAGTCCACCTCGTCCGGGCCGTCCAAGGGCGGCCGGCTCTTCCCCCCGCTCACCGCCGGCAGCGGCGACCTGTTGGCCCTCCCGCAGGGCTTCGCGTACGAGGTCGTCGCCGTCGCCGGTGAGACCGAGCTCCACGACGGGACCGGCAAAGTCATCGGCCTGACTCCGGAGCGGGCCGACGGCACCCTGGCCGTGGCCGCGGGGTCGGGCTACCGACTGGTCCAGAACCACGAGGCCGGACCGGGCTCCTCCCTCCCGGTGCCGCACGTCGCCGGCACGGTCTACGACGAGGGCGTTCTCGGCGGCGGCTGCACGGTGCTCGACCTGACCCGCAGCGGCAGGCGTCGGTCGGAGTGGGTCGGGCTGTCGGGCACGATCAGCAACTGCGCCGGTGGCCCCACCCCGTGGGGCAGCTGGCTCACCTGCGAGGAGACCGACGCCAAGGCCGGGACCGGCACCTTGACCAAGGACCACGGGTATGTCTTCGAGGTCTTCGCCGACGCCCCCTCGAACCAGTGCCCGCTGCCCATCGAGGCGTGGGGGCGGGCCCCGCACGAGGCCGTCGTGGTCGAGCCCTCCCGCACCCGGGTCTACCTGACCGAGGACGCCAGCAAGCCCACCGGGCTGCTCTACCGCTGGACCGCCCCGACCGGCTACCGGCTGCGGCCCCACATCGGCCCGCTCGCTGGGCCGCCACGACGGCGTCCTGCAGGCGCTGGCCGTGCACGCGCCGGACGGCAGCGTGCTGCCCGACCTGGCCTACGTCACCGCGACCCAGATCGGGCGGCCCTTCACGACGTCGTGGAAGAAAGTCCCGGACCGGCACGCGACCACGACCTCACTCCGCAGCCAGTTCTCCGCCGGTGAGGTCACCCACAGCAAGAAACTGGAAGGGGCGTGGGGGGACAAGCACGGGATGTACTTCGTGGCCAGCTTTGCCTTCGCGGCCGGGGACCTGCCCGCCAACGCCACCCCGCACGACGGTCAGCTCTGGTACTACGACTACCGCGAGCAGACCCTGACCCTGAAGGCCTACTTCCCCTACAACCCGCTCCTGCACAGCGAGACCCCGGGCTGGGAGACCGGTCTGGGCGCCAGTCTGGATCTCGCCTTCGACGGGCCGGACGGGTGCCACGTCTCGCCGTACGGCAGCCTGGTCCTAACCGAGGACGGCAACACCGCCAACCACGTCCTCTCCTGGTCAGGGGCCACGGGAGCGCAGGCCATCGCCCGCAACAGAATCGTCCAGGAGCAGAACTCCCTCGGCGGTAACGTCTACAGCGAGATGACCGGGCCGTGCTTCACCCCGGACGGTCTGCTGCTGTCGGTCAACGTGCAGGAGCCGGGCCACACCTTCATCCTGCGGGGTCCGTGGCGGCGCTACCTGGGCTGACGCCAGCACTCTCGGCTCCGGCCGGGTCGGCCACCTCCGGGCGCGGGGTGGGCGGCCCGGCCGCGGTCGTTTCGGGCCTGGACCGTTTATCAGATAAAGAAATAATCAAGGCCGAACCAGGAATCGGCTGTTGAGCAGCGGGTCCCGGCAAACCGTGTCACCTTATGATCTACCGGCCAACGAGGCACCGGTAGCCATCGAGCGGTCCTGCGGGGGACGGAACGCGCAACCCCCCGAGGAGTCCCCCGTTGTCCAAGCCCATGATCCACCTCTACGGTCTGCTGCACATGGTGCAGCCCCGTCTCACCCGTCTCGTCGAGAAGAAGGACCGAGGCGCGACCGCGGTCGAGTACGGCCTTCTTGTCGGGTTGATCGCCGTCGTCATCATCGGCGCTGTCGGACTGCTCGGCGGCAAGCTGAACGCGATGTTCGACCTGATCCAGAGCAAGCTCTGAGCTGATCGCTCCGTCGCCATGAGCACTGGTGCCAGCGCGGCGGTCCCGGGGGGGCCGCCGCGTCGGACCTCACGTACGCCCTCGAAGCGGACCCGCCGGGAGCGGGGCGCTGCGGCGGTGGAGTTCGCCCTGGTCGCGCCCGTCCTGATCACCCTCGTGCTGGGCATCATGGAGTACGGCCGGATGTACAACACCCAGACCCTGCTCTCGGCGGCTTCCCGGGAGGCCGTCCGCACCACCGCCCTGCAGGGCACCGCCAGCGCCGCCCGCACCGCGGCCAAGAACGCCGCTCCGAGTCTGCCGCTGACCGACGCCATGATCGGCATCTCCGCCACCTGCCCCGCGGTCGTGACCACCCCGGTCACGGTGGTCACCGTCACCATCACGTACAAGTTCACCTTCGTCACCAAGCTCTTCGGCACGGGCAAAGATCTGAAAGGCGTCAGCGTCATGCGCTGTAACGGATGAACGACGAGCGGGGCGCGTCCGGCGTGATCGTAGCGCTGCTGATGGTGCCGCTACTGGCCTTCGGGGCCATCTCCATCGACATCGCCGGCCTCTACGTGAAGAAGCAGCAGCTGCAGACCGGCACCGACGCCGCCGCCTTGGCCATCGCGGCCGACTGCGCCCGCGGGGCCTGCGGGACGCCGAGCACGACCGCCCAGAACCTGGTGGTCAGCAACCTGGCCTACGGGTCGCCGACCGCCACGGTCAGCAACCTGACGAGCTCACGTGTCACGGTGAGTGCCGCGGTGGCGCGGCCCAACCTTTTCGGCGGGGCGATCAAGATCGCCTCCAGCACCGCCCACGCCAAGTCCACCGTCCAGTGGGGCGGCCCCACGGGAGGGACGGCGCTGCTGCCGCTGGCCTTCTCCTGGTGCGAGTGGCAGCAACAGACCGGGGGAGCCCAGCCCTCCGGCACGACCGCCCGCACTATCTACCTGAGCAAGACCTCCGGCACGTCGGACTGCACCGGCCCCAGCAACAACCTGGTGCCGGGTGGCTTCGGCTGGCTGACCACCACCGCAGGCACGTGTAAGACCACCACCCAGATCGGCAGCATCCTGAACTCGGACCCGGGCAACTCAGTCCCCAGCGGCTGCACCACGACCGACTTCGTGGCCTTCCAGAACACGACCGTCCTGCTGCCCATCTTCGACAGTCAGACCGGCACCGGCAGTGGGGCCACCTACCGGGTGTACGCCTACGCAGCCTTCCAGATCACCGGTTACCACTTCGGGGGCCAGTACAACTGGTCGCCCTCCGGAGCCGACCCCTGCACCGGGAACAACCGCTGTATTCGGGGCTACTTCACCCGGATGGTGTCGCTGTCCGAGGTCTTCACCTACGGCGCCACCGCCCCCCAGCTCGGGGCCAGCGTCGTCAAGATCACGAGCTGAGGAAAGGGAACCGTGAGACGTCGAGTCATCGCGCTGGTCGCGGCCGTCGTTCTGGCCGGGATGAGCGGGATCATCCTGGTGGCCTACGTGTCCCGGGCCGACGCTCGGGCCATGGCCGGCATGCGGACCGTGAGCGTCCTGGTCGTGAAGACCGCGGTCCCCAAGGGAACGGAGAGCAAACAGGTCGTGCCCCTGCTGGAGCGGCAGACCCTGCCTGCGGTGGCGGTGGCTCCGGGGGCGGTGGGCGACCCGGCCGAGCTGGACGGGCTGATGCCCACCACCGACCTGGAGCCCGGCGAGCAGGTCCTCCGATCGCGCTTCGTCGACCCGGCCACCCTGGCCAACGGCGGCGACATCACGATCCCGACCGGGATGCAGACCCTCTCCCTCTCCCTCCCCCTGCAGCGCGCCCTGGGTGGCCGGGTCGTCCCGGGGGCCACGGTGGGCATCTTCGTCTCCCTGGCCAAGGACGACCCCACTCCGCCCCAGACCCATCTCGTGCTGCAGAAGGTGCTGGTCACCAAGGTGGAAGGGGCGCCGCCTGCTCCCACCGACGACGCGGCCAAGGCCGCCCCCGGCTCCGACGCCGCGCTGATGGTGACCTTCGCCCTGCGCACCGCCGACGTCGAGAAGGTGGTCTTCGGGGCCGAGCACGGCACCGTCTGGCTGTCGGAGGAGTACGACGAGACCACCCAGGGCGGAACCCGTGTCGTGAACCCTGGGAGCGTGTACAAGTGAGCCACATCGTCGCCGTCACCGAGTCCGACGACTTCCGTTACCAGCTCCTGCAGGCCGCCCAGGGCGTACGCCTGAGCCTCGCCCAGGGACCCATGCCTGCTAGTCCGGCGGCGCTCTTCGCCCAGCTGGCCGACCCTGAGCCTCCGACCGTCGTGGTGCTGGACGCGGGCGAGGACGTACGGCCCGCCCTCGAGCTGGCCGCTCAGCTCAGCGAGCAGTGCCCCGTCCTCAGCCTGCTCCTGGTCACGACGAACGCGGCCGAGATCGGGCTGGAGGCCATGCGGGCCGGGGTCCGGGACGTGATCGACCCGACCTCGGGCCCGGCGGACATACGGGCCGTGCTGGAGCGGGCCCTGGTCGCCGCCCGATCCCGCGCGGCGGAGCCGGCGGTCGTCGACGGCGCCCCCGTCGCGAGCGAGGGCCCGACGGGTCGCGTGATCAGCGTGGTCTCGCCCAAAGGTGGCGTGGGCAAGACGACCGTGGCCACCAACCTGGCTGTGGGACTGGCCCGGACCGGCCACCACTCGACCGTGCTGGTCGACCTCGACGTCCAGTTCGGTGACGTCGCCTCCGCGCTGGACCTGGACCCCGAGTACGCCTTCAACGACGCGGTCCAGGGCCCGGCCAGCCGCGACACCATGCTCCTGAAGACCTTCCTGACCCTGCACGAGACCGGGCTCTACGTGCTCTGCGGACCCAAGACCCCCGTCGAGGCGGACGTCATCACCGCGGCCCACGTCACCCAGCTCATCCAGATGCTGGCCTCGGAGTTCGCCTACGTGGTGCTCGACACCGCTCCCGGCCTCTCGGAGCTCGTGCTGGCGGCCATGGACCAGACCACCGACCTGGTCCTGGTCACCAGCATGGACGTCCCGGGCGTACGGGGGCTGCGCAAGGAGCTGGACGCCCTCACCGAACTGGGCATGGGCACGAACCGCACCGTCGTGGTCAACTTCGCGGATCCGAAGTGCGGGCTCTCCACCGGGGCCATCGAGACCACGCTGCGGGCCAAGGTCGACGTCCTGGTCCCCCGCAGCAAGGCCACCCTGGACGCGG
This sequence comes from Propionibacteriales bacterium, assembly GCA_038198385.1. GTDB lineage: Bacteria > Actinomycetota > Actinomycetes > Propionibacteriales > Propionibacteriaceae > Microlunatus. The sequence goes on along the minus strand of JBBQAB010000054.1, from coordinate 1,103 downwards.
TCAACCAGGGCAACCCGGTCATCCGCAGCACACCCAAGGACGCTGCGGCCAAGCAGCTGAACCTGCTGGTCAGCCGGTTTGCGCCCGCACCGCTGGAGGGTGCGATCCCGCTGCGCCAGAAAGACCGCGCGGAGCAACCCACCAAGCACGCGATCTCGGCGCCCAAACGGGCCGCGCCCCGCTGGTACCGGGTCAAGAAGGCGGCGTCATGAGCCTCGCCGACCGGCTGCGGGTGGCGCAGGGCGGCGCACCGCCGGCTGCCCCGGCTCCGACCGGGCCCGCCCCCCAGGCGACGCCGGCGGCCCTGCCCGCCAGCCTGCCGACCACCGCGCCCCGGAAGGTCGCCGCGACCACGCCGCCTCGGAGCGTCTCGCCGACGTCCCCGAACGCCGGGGCCGCCCCGAACGAGGCCCTGACCCGGCTCAAGGACGGAGCGGCGCAGGCCCTGTTCGCGCGGATGGGCAGCCGACTGAACGACCCGTCGCTGAGCGAGGAGCAGCTGCACGCCCTGGTCCACAGCGAGCTCAACCACGTCGTCGAGGCCGAGACCGTCCCCCTCACCGCCGAGCAGCGCCAGCGGCTGATCCGCGACGTGGAGGACGATGTCCTCGGTCACGGTCCGCTGCAGCGACTCCTGGACGACCCGACGGTCACCGAGATCATGGTCAACGGCCCGGACCGGGTCTACGTCGAGCAGGGCGGGCGGCTCAGCCTCAGCGAGTCCCACTTCGCCTCCGAGGAGCACCTGCGTCGGGTGATCGAACGGATCGTCTCGCGGGTCGGTCGCCGGATCGACGAGTCGTCGCCGCTGGTGGACGCTCGGCTCGCCGACGGGTCCCGGGTCAACGCGGTGATCCCGCCGCTGGCCTTCAACGGCTCCTCACTCACCATCCGGAAGTTCGCCAAGGACCCGTTCAAGGTCGACGACCTGATCCGGTTCGGAACACTGACCCCGGAGATGGCCGAGTTGCTGCACGCGTGCGTCGAAGCCCGGCTGAACATCATCGTCTCCGGCGGCACCGGGACCGGGAAGACCACGCTGCTCAACGTGCTGTCCTCCTTCATCCCCGACGACGAGCGGATCGTCACCATCGAGGACGCCG
>JBBQAB010000053.1:0-2423 GCA_038198385.1 Propionibacteriales bacterium | reverse complement strand
GCTCGACGATCGCGGGCATCGTCAGCACCCTGGAGGAGGCCGGCGCGCTGGAGTACACCACGATCGTCGCCGCCCCCGCGTCAGACGCCGCGGGCTTCAAGTACCTCGCGCCCTACACCGGCTCGGCCATCGGGCAGCACTGGATGTACCAGGGCAAGCACGTCCTGATCGTCTTCGACGACCTGACCAAACAGGCCGAGGCCTACCGCGCCATGTCCCTGCTGCTGCGTCGTCCCCCGGGCCGCGAGGCCTACCCCGGTGACGTGTTCTACCTGCACTCCCGGCTGCTCGAGCGGTGCGCCAAGCTCTCCAAGGAGCTCGGCGGCGGCTCGATGACCGGTCTGCCGATCATCGAGACCAAGGCCAACGACGTGTCGGCCTACATCCCGACCAACGTCATCTCGATCACCGACGGGCAGATCTTCCTGCAGTCCGACTTGTTCAACGCCAACCAGCGACCGGCCATCGACGTCGGCATCTCGGTCTCCCGGGTGGGCGGCGCGGCCCAGATCAAGGCCATGAAGAACGTGTCCGGCTCGCTCAAGCTCGAGCTGGCGCAGTTCCGCGACATGCAGGCCTTCGCCATGTTCGCCTCAGACCTGGACGAGACCACCCGTCGTCAGCTGGACCGCGGCGGTCGCCTGGTCGAGCTGCTGCGTCAGCCGCAGTACTCCCCGTACCCCGTCGAGGACCAGGTCGTCTCGGTCTGGGCCGGGCTGCAGGGTCTGATGGACGAGGTGCCCGTCGACGACGTGCTCCGGTTCGAGCGCGAGCTGCTGGACTACCTGAAGCACAACGGCAGTGCGCTGCAGAACATCCGCGAGACCAAGGTCTTCGACGACGACACCGCCGAGGGTCTGCGCGAGCAGATCGCCGAGTTCAAGAAGGGCTTCGAGACCGGCGAGGGCAAGCTGCTCGTGGGTCGCGAGGAGCACCAGGCGATCGATTCCGAGGACGTCAACCAGGAGCAGATCGTCAAGCAGCGGCGGAGCTAGCCGATGCCCGTCACTCCTATGGGGGGAGCCCACGATGCCCGCTAGCCTCCGCGAGCTGAGGCAGCGCCGGTCCTCGGTGTCGACCATCAAGAAGGTCACCCGGGCGATGGAGCTCATCGCCGCCTCGCGCATCATCAAGGCCCAGCAGAAGGCGCAGTCCGCTGCGCCGTACGCCCGGGAGCTCACCAAGGCGGTCTCGGCGGTGGCGACGTTCTCCAACGTCGAGCACCCGCTGACCACCGAGAAGGACAACCCGACCCGGGCTGCGGTGCTGCTGATCACCTCCGACCGAGGTCTGGCCGGGGCGTACTCGTCCTCGGTGATCAAGGAGGGTGAGCAGCTCACCCGCCTGTTGCGCGACAACGGCAAGGAGCCGCTGCCCTTCCTGACCGGGCGCAAGGCGGCGGCGTTCTACGCCTTCCGCAAGCGTGAGGTCGCGGCCAAGTGGGACGGGTTCTCCGACTCGCCCTCCTACGCCCAGGCCCGCGAGATCGCCGACGCCCTGATCGAGTCGTTCCTGCGGCCGACCGAGGAAGGCGGCGTGGACGAGATCCACGTGGTCTACACCCGGTTCGTCTCGATGCTCACCCAGAAGCCCGAGGTGATCCGCCTGCTGCCGCTGGAGGTCGTCGAGGGTGACGAGAAGCCGGGAGAGAGCGAGCTGCTCCCGCTGTACGAGTTCGAGCCCGACGCCGAGACGGTGCTGGACGAGCTGCTGCCGCTGTACGTGGCCAGTCGGATCCACTACTGCCTGCTGCAGGGCGCGGCCTCGGAGCTGGCCAGCCGCCAGAAGGCGATGAAGTCGGCGACCGACAACGCCCAGCAACTGATCGAGCGCCTGACCCGCGAGGCCAACCAGGCTCGCCAGGCCGAGATCACCCAGGAGATCAGCGAGATCGTCGGCGGCGCGAGTGCGTTGGCCGAGTCGAGCTCCGCGAACGACTGACGCAAGCGGTTCGGACGCACCCGCGTCCGGACCGCCCCCAGACACTGCACACCAGATGAGCGCCCGTGACCCGGGCTGAGAAGAATGAGGGATCAGATGACCGCCACCATTGAAGAGCAGAACACCGAAGCCCCATCGGGTGGGGTCGGCCGGGTCTCCCGGGTCATCGGGCCCGTGGTCGACGTCGAGTTCCCCGTCGACCAGATGCCCGACATCTACAACGCCCTCCTGGTGGAGACCACCGTCAGCGGCACGACCCGCACCATGACGATGGAGGTCGCCCTGCACATCGGCGACAACGTGGTCCGCGCCATTGCCCTGAAGCCCACCGACGGCATGAAGCGGGGGGCCGAGGTGCGTGACACCGGCGCCCCCATCTCCGTGCCAGTCGGCGACGTGACCAAGGGTCACGTCTGGGACGTGACCGGAAACGTGCTGAACGCCGACCCGGCGACCCTCGAGATCACCGAGCGCTGGCCGAT
>JBBQAB010000052.1:0-5118 GCA_038198385.1 Propionibacteriales bacterium | reverse complement strand
CGGCCGCATCGGCCGGTCGGGGCACGGCGTCCAGGCCCAGGATCCGGGCCACCATGGCCCCGACCTGCGGCTTGGCCGCGCGACCGGAGCCGGTGATGGCGGCCTTGACCTCGCTCGGGGTGTGCAGCGTGACCGGGATGCCCCGCCGGGCGGCGACCAGCATGGCGACCCCCGCGGCCTGGGCCGTCCCCATCACCGTGGCCACGTTGTGCTGGGCGAAGACCCGCTCGATCGCCACCGACTCGGGGCGGTAGGTCGTCACCCACTCCTCCACCGCCACCTCGATGCTGACCAGCCGGCGGGCCACGTCGAACTCGGGCGGGGTTCGGATCACGTCGACTCCCAGCAGCCGCGGGGGACGTCCGGGGACGCCCTCGACGACCCCGAAGCCGCACCGGGTGAGGCCCGGGTCGATGCCCAGCACCCGCATGGGGTCTCCTACCGCTTATACGAACAGATGTTCGCCCAGCGTAGGCGGCGGTGAGCGGGCGCCCGGACGCGACACGCCGCCGCGGACCCGACCGCGGCGGACGGTCCGCGACCCGTTGACTCCTGGTCAGCTCAGGCTGGCCAGGGTCTCCTCGGAGGCGTCGAAGTTGGAGTAGACGGTCTGCACGTCGTCGGAGTCCTCGAGCGCGTCGATGATCTTCATCAGCTTCTCGAGGGTCGTCGCGTCAACCTCCTGGGTGAACTCCGGGACGAAGGACACCTCGGCCGACTCGTAGTCCAGGCCGGCCTCCTGGACCGCGGTCCGGACCTGGACGGTGTGGGCCGGGTCGCTGATCACCTCAAAGGTGTCGCCCTGGTCCAGCACCTCCTCCGGGTCGGCGTCGAGGGTGGCCTCCAGCACGTCGTCCTCGGTCAGGGTGCGACCCTCCTGCGCCTTGGCCAAGGTCACCACACCCTTGCGGTTGAAGACCCGCGCGGTGGAACCGGCGTCGGCCATCGTTCCGCCGTTGCGCAGCACCGCGATCCGGACCTCCGAGGCGGAGCGGTTGCGGTTGTCGGTCAGGCACTCGATCAGCAGAGCGATCCCGGCCGGGCCGTACGCCTCGTACATCAGGGTCTCGTAGTCGGCCGCGCCGGACTCGGCTCCGGACCCCCGCTTGACCGCCCGCTCGATGTTGTCGTTGGGGACCGAGGTCTTCTTGGCCTTCTGGATCGCGTCGTAGAGCGTGGGGTTACCGTTGACGTCCCCACCGCCCATCCGGGCCGCGACCTCGATGTTCTTGACGAGCTTGGCGAAGGACTTGGCCCGGCGTGCGTCGACCACGGCCTTCTTGTGCTTGGTGGTTGCCCACTTGGAATGACCCGACATGGAGAACGACTCTATCCGGCTTCGTCGTGGACGTAGGTCACGAACATGCTGACGGGCCGGTAGCCCAGGTGCTGGTAGAGCCGGACCGCACCCTTCTCGTCGTCGGCGTCGACCCCCAGCCCGGCCGCGTCCAGACCGGCCGCGTGGAAGGACTGCATCGACCGGTACAGCAGGGCCGAGGCGACACCCCGGCCCCGCCACGGCGGACGGACGCCCAGACGGTCGGTCCAGCCCTGGCTGAAGCCCTGGGCGGGCCAGTCCTGCTCGTAGGCCGAGCTGAGCGCGTAGCCGACCACCTCGGCCCCGTCCTCGGTCACGGCCAGCCAGGACCAGTGGGGGCGGCAGGCCGACCGCGTCAGCTGCTCGCGCCAGGAGTCGGCGTCGATGGGCTGGACGCCCTGGCGGTCGGCGAAGGCGGCGTTGTGGGCCAGCAGGGTGGGCTCGAACCACTCCGGCGCGAGCGGCACGAGCCGGACCCCGGGGACCGCCAGGGGCCGGGGCGGCGGACCGTCCAGCCGCCGGGTCATGTCGGCGAGCCACCGCTGCGCCTGCAGACCGACGGACTCGTAGAGACGGCGCTGGTCCGAGACCTTCTCGTCGACCACGCACAGCGCCTGCAGCGGTCCGTGTCCGGGCTGGCGGGTCGCCTCGCACCAGGCCCGGGACGCCGCCAGCTGCCAGCGCAGCAGGGCGTGACCCACCCCGTGCCGCCGCCAGCCGGGGTGCACCCCGCCGGTGCAGTAGACCCGGCGCGGGGAGACGTCGTAGCGCTGCGGATGGTTCCAGGCGTATGCCACCATGCTCGGCCCGGAGCGGCCCACCAGGGTCTCCCGGCCGTGGTCGGACCCGACCTCGTCGAAGATCTCGTAGAGCTCGGCCGTGCTGTGTCGCTCGTCCGGCTCGTCGAGGTGCTCGATGGCGGTCAGCAGCCCGCTGAGCTCGTCAAGGTCGCCGCGGGTGAGGGGGCTCCAGTCGAGCTGGGTCGGGTCGTCCGGCCGATCGGTCACTGCACCTCCCCTTCGTGTCGCCCTCGGCCCGGCGGGTCCGGTCGGGCCTCGGGTACGGGCGCCTGTCACGGGCACCTGGATGTCGGGCCCTGGATGTCAGGCCCTGGATGTCGAGTCGAGCCCTGGATGTCGAGCCGGGGCGCCGGCCCCAGACTAGTGTCGCCAGATCCTCGCCGCTGGTGGTTGGCCACCTTCCACGGGGGGCTCGCTCTGCTCCCAGATCCGCCGCCAGGCCGAGGGTGGCGGGGCCAGGGCCGAGGTCTGTGCCCCCCGCTGGGCCCGCCACCACGAGGTCTCGTCCTCGGCCAGCAGGGCCTGGACCCCGCGCCGGATCCGGGGCGCCATGTCGCGCGGAGCATCGCCGGGACGGGGGAAGATCGGGGCGCCGTAGCGGACGCTCACCCGGGGTCGCCCCTTGACCGGCCAGCCGCGGCCGCGGGGCATGGCGGCGTACGTGCCCCGGATGCCGACCGGGATCACGGGAACCTGGTACTCCACGGCCATCCACGCCGCACCCATCCGGAACCGGCCGAGGTAGCCGTCCCGGGACCGGGTGCCCTCGGGGTAGACCACCACGCTCCAGCCGGCCGCGAACAGCTCTGCGGGCGTGCTGCTCAGGGCACCCCCGCGTCGCTCGATCGGGAAGGTGTTGAACGCGATCGCGGAGCCGCCGGCCCGCCACCAGGTGTCGAAGAAGTAGTCGGCGGCCGCGGCCACGGCCGTCCGCCGGCGTCGTTGGCCGGGGAGGGTGCGGAGCAGCACGGCGGTGTCGAGGTGCGAGGAGTGGTTGGCCACGATGAGGGCCGGACCCTGGTAGGCCCGCAGGTCATCGCGACCCTGGACGTCGAGCGTGATCTCCTTGCGGAGGATGGACCCGAAGCCACCGACCAGGATCAGCTCGCGCAGGGCCCGTACGGGAGGGGTCCGCGCCCAGGCCGTCGGGAAGACGGGACGCTCGTCGGGGGTAGGGGTCCCCGCAACCGACTCGGCGTGGCGTCGGAGCCGGGCCCGCGCGCGCACCCACCCGAGCAGCTGGCGGGTGTGTCCGGGGGCCGGAGTCGGGCTGTCGCTCATCTCACGTCCGTCACGATCTGGGGCGGGGCGTGCAGATAGCTCACCGAGGGGCTGCGGCCGACGCTGGACGCGACGATCTCCAGGGCGTCGGCCAGGGTCGACGCCGCCCGGAAGCCGAGCCGTTCGACGCTGGCCCGGTCCGCCCCGACCCAGACGATGTCGGTGCAGTGGGCGCGCGCCTGGCTCAGCTCGTACCACAGGTGCAGCGGGTGCAGCCCGTGGTAGGCCTGGCTCGTCCGGTAGAGGTGCCGGTACCAGGGCTCCTGCGCGTACGCCGGCTCGACCTCGGCGCGGATCTGGTCCGGGTCGGTCATCCGCGGCAGGACGTCGGCGAAGAAGTCGACCGAGGACGGGTGGTGCAGCGGGGAGAAGTCCGGCGCGAGCGGGTGGAACATGATCAGGGCGCCGCCCTCGCGGACGAACGGCCGTCCGTTGTGCGACCCGAAGGCCGCGGCCAGACCGGACCACGCCGCGAGGATCGGGTTGGTCAGGGAGTCCACGCTGTACGGGGTCCGCGAGGACACACCGATGATGCCGACGTCAGCCTGGCCGGTGACCTCGACGACCTGTTGCGCGCGGATCTGCTCCTGGGAGGCCTGCTGTACCGCGGCCGGGTCCCCGGCGGTGACCAGGGTGGCGTGGTAGGCCGACTCGACCGAGGCCGCGAACCGCCGCCGGGCCCAGCTGGGCGCCGAGCCGAGGCCTTGGCGCAGCGCCAGCCAGGTGGCCCGGTCGCGGACGCTCCACTCCCACTCCCGCTTGCCCAGGAAGGCCAGCGACGGCGGGAACACGTCATGGTCGAGCACGGCCTGGACGGAGAAGATCTCCAGGGCCCCGGTCACCGCTTCCGCCGCCGACCGCTCGGCGGCACCGGCGCTGCGCTGACCCTCGAGCCCGGCCACCCCCCCGAAGGAGTCGGTCGACCCGAGCCCCGGGACGACCTGGGCCGCCCCGCCACCGCGGGGGCCGGTGACCAGGTGCACGAGCACGAGGAGGTCGGAGGCGGCGACCCGGGCGTTGACCCGGACCCCGTCGTCACCCTCGGCCAGCGCGGTCAGGGCCTCGGAATCCTCGGCGTCGTGGTTGGTCAGCAACCCGTCGGCGTGGAAGGACCGGAAGACCCGCTCCCCCACCAGGCGCTCCAGCTCGGTCGGGGTCAGCCGCCGGTTGAGACCGTTCGCGCTGACCAGGGCGACGTCGTCGACCCCGGCCTGGGCGGCCCGGGTCAGGACGGCCTCGATGACGGCGCCGCGGAGGTCGGGCCTTCGTACCGGCGGCACCGGGGTGCCGATGTCGTCGAAGGCGATGGTCAGCCGCATGCCCGGGCGCAGCCGGGCGGCGAGCGGGTCGGACCCGACGGGGGCGTCGAGAGCGTTCTCGATCGCCTCACGCAGGTCCGGGACGGCGGCCAGGGACTCGGTCGGGTAGATGACCCGCGAGCCCAGCGGGAGCCTCTCCAGGCGATAGCCGTCGCCGTCGGGCACGACCAGCGGCGGGGTGCGGTCGTCGGTTTCCAGTACGAAGCCGGGGCGGGCCATCTAACGATCTCCTGTCAGGACGTGCATCACTTCGGCAGCGCCCAGCGGGGGGACACCGGCTTGATCTTCCACTCCACGACCGACCAGTGCTGGGTGGCGGCCGCCCGCATCAGCGGGACGTCCGGGCTGACGGCCACGGCGTGGCCGACGGTGCTCATCATGGGCAGGTCGGAATGGGCGT
>JBBQAB010000051.1:0-12576 GCA_038198385.1 Propionibacteriales bacterium | reverse complement strand
GCCTCGGGGCGGCTGCAGTGGCCGGACCGTCGCCACCCCCCGGTGGCCCGGGTCCAGCAGGCGCGTAGCGGGCTGCCCCCGTACTGGCCGGGCGCGGCCCGGATTCTCGGCCTGACGGCCGTCTGGGCCGTCTTCGCCGTCGTCGCCGCGTACGGGCTGGCCACCTCACACCCCTGGTTCCTGGCCCCGGCCGCGGCGGGAGTCGTGCTGTGGTTCCGCCACGTCCCGCTGCCCGGGCTCTCGCTCACCGACAGCCAGCTCTGGCGCGGGGCCTACTGGGTCTCCTTGCGCCCCGTCTCCCGGCGGGACCTCGTGGTCATCATGGTCACCACCGCGGTCACCATCCCAGCGGGGGTCACGGCCGCCCTGGTCGTCCCGGACAGTCTGGGGCGGTCGGGGCCCGTGCCGCTGGGCCAGCAGGTGCTGGTGTGGGCGGTCTCCTTCGCCGCGCTGCCAGCGGCGGTCGGTCTCATCGCCTGGAACTGGAAACGGACGGCCGCAGCCCGGGCCGAGCAGGACCGGCTCCGGGCAGAGCGCTACGAGATGGTAGCGAGCAGCGGTCGCTGCCGCTGCTGGACCACCGACACGGTCCGGGGCCCCTCGGTCGAGGTCTACCTCGAGCACCACCTGACCGCGGTGGACCTGCCGCCCGCGATGGCGCCGGTGGCGGGATCCTTTCCCGAGATGGGTCTCGCGACGGCCGTCTGCGAACAGACCGGGGCCGCGTGGCTCCGGTTGCAGATCACCCCGGACGGTGCGGGCTACCTCTTCCGCTCCGGCTTCGCCGACCGTCCAGTGGATCTCCCCGACGAGCGTCTGACCTCGGAGGGCACCGGCTTCTACCTCCAGCCGACCGGGGACACCGAGGCCGGAGACCACGGGACCCCGGCGCCGAGGGCACCGGGGTCGGTCGGAAACACGGTCGGGTCAGGCCTGGATGACCACCGGGACGATCATCGGACGACGGCGGTGGGCGTCGTTGACCCACTTGCCCATCCGGCGCCGGACGACCTGCTGCAGCCGGTAGGTGTCGGTGACGCCCTCGGCGAGGGCCTCCTCCAGGGCTGTGACGATGAGGGGGCGGACCGAGTCGAAGATCGAGTCGTCCTCCACGAACCCGCGGGCGTGGATGTCGGGTCCGCTGACGATCCGGGAGGCGTTCATGTTCACCACCGTGACCACGGAGATGAACCCCTCCTCCCCGAGGATCCGGCGGTCGGTCAGCGAGGTCTCGGAGATGTCGCCGACGGTCATGCCGTCGACGAAGATGTAGCCGGCGTCGACCCGACCCACGATGGAGGCCCGGCCGTCGACCAGGTCCACCACCGAGCCGTCCTCGGCGATGATCGTCCGGTCGCGGGGGACCCCGGTGGCCACGGCGAGGTCGGCGTTGGCGATGAGGTGCCGCGACTCTCCGTGCACGGGCAGCACGTTGCGGGGGCGCACGATGTTGTAGCAGTAGAGCAGCTCGCCCGCGCTGGCGTGCCCGGAGACGTGGACCAGGGCGTTGCCCTTGTGGACGACCTTGGCACCGAGACGGGCGAGCCCGTTGATGACCCGGTAGACCGAGTTCTCGTTGCCGGGGATCAGCGAGCTGGCCAGCACGACCGTGTCGCCGGGGACGAGCTCGATCACCTGGTGCTCCCGGTTGGCCATCCGCGACAGCGCCGACAGCGGCTCGCCCTGGGAGCCGGTGGAGATGATGACGACGTCCTGCGGCTTGTACCTGCCGATGTCGCGGAGCTCGATGAGCGTGTTCCCGGGGACCTTCAGATAGCCGAGGTCCCGCGCCACCCCCATGTTGCGCACCATCGAGCGGCCGACGTAGACGACCTTGCGGCCGTGCCGGACCGCGGAGTCCATGACCTGCTGGACCCGGTGCACGTGGGAGGCGAAGCAGGCCACGATCACCCGCTGGCGGCTCTGGCTGAAGACCCGGTCCAGGGCGGCGGCGATGTCCCGCTCGGGCGTGGTGAACCCGGGCACCTCGGCGTTGGTGGAGTCGACCATGAAGAGGTCGATCCCCTCCTCGCCGAGCCGGGCGAAGGCCCGCAGGTCGGTGATCCGGCCGTCCAGGGGGACCTGGTCCATCTTGAAGTCACCGGTGTGCAGGACGGTTCCGGCCGAGGTGCGGATGGCGACGGCGAGGGCGTCGGGGATGGAGTGGTTGACCGCGACGAACTCGAGGTCGAAGGGGCCGACGCTCAGCCGCTCCCCGTCCTCGACGACGCGCTTGTCGACGTTGCGGATGCGGTGCTCGCGGAACTTCTCCGACACCAGGGCCAGGGTCAGCTTGGAGCCGATCAGCCGGATGTCCTGCCGCTGACGCAGCAGGTAGGGCACGGCACCGATGTGGTCCTCGTGCCCGTGGGTCAGGACCAGACCCACCACGTCGTCGAGCCGGTCGGTGATCGCGTCGAAGCCCGGGAGGATCAGGTCGACGCCGGGATGGTTCTCCTCGGGGAAGAGCACGCCGCAGTCGACCAGGAGCAGCTTCCCGTCGATCTCGAACACGGTCATGTTGCGGCCGATGTCGCCCAGACCGCCCAGCGGGATGATCCGCAGGACCCCCTTGGCCAGCGTCGGAGGAGTCTTCAGTTTGTTGGCTGCCACAACAGGCAAGGCTACACACCGCTCAGGGTTCGGTTCGACACACCGCTCTGGGTGGAGGCGACGGGGCCAGGGGACGGAGAAAGTCGCGCACATTGCCTGCTCGGGGGTTCAGGTAACGTGCGCGACTCAACCACGAGATCGTTTCTCGGAGCCGCTGCGTTACGACCGGTCACAGTGACCTGCATCACACCCCGTACGGCGGCTAGGATCGCCGGGGTGAGTTCCTCCTCCGGCAGTCCGGTCGCCGACTCGGTCCGCCTCGCCTGGCCGTCCGAGGCCCCGGCCATCGCCGAGCTGCAGCGCCGGTCCTGGGCGGACACATTCCCGGCCGGGACCGTCAGCGAGCTGATGGGCGTCAGCCTGGACGAGATGGCCCGGAGCTGGGCCGAGACCATCTCCCGCCCCGTCGACGCCCGGCTGCGGGTGCTGGTGGCCGTGGAACAGCACAGGGTGGTCGGCTACGCCATCACCCTGCCTGCGGGCGACCCGGACGCCGACCCCCTCAGTCACGGGGAGGTCGACCAGCTGGTCGTGGACCCCGTGGCCCGCCGCCGCGGGCACGGCTCGCGGCTCCTGAACGCCTGTGTCGACACGCTGCGGGCCGACGGGTTCGGTCGGGGCGTCTGGTGGGTGCTGACCGCCGACGACGACCTGCGGACCTTCGTCGCCGCAGCCGGGTGGGCCCCCGACGGCGCCTTCCGGGAGATCGGGACGAGCGAGGAGGGCGTACGCCTGAAGCAGGTGCGTCTGCACACCGACCTGACGGAGGCTCCGACGGCCTGAGCCGGGGGTCCGACGGCCTGAGCCGGGAGTCCGCGCCTCCGGGGCCGGGCCGGCCGCCCTGGCCGGCCCGCCCTCCACGGGCCTCAGCGCTGGATCGGGATGTCCTCACCCAGCGCCCTGACCACGACCCCGTCCGCGGTGGCCTGGATCGCGGTCACCTTGATCCCGTACGGCAGACCGCTGATCGGGAAGGGCTTGACCACCGTGGCCAGCAGGGCGGAGGCGACCGCATCGGGGATGGCGACACCGTTGACGGCGATCTTGGGGTCGTTCAGGGCGACCGTCTGGTTGGCCACGTCCAGGGCGAGGGTCCCGTCGACCTTGGTCTTGACCCCGACCCCGAGGAACTGGTTGTCGATGTTGGCCGCGACCCGACCGGGGTCGGCGTAGACCAGCGGGGCCGAGGCGACCTTGTTGAGCTCGTCGTAGCTGATCAGGGCCGTGCCGTCGAGCCGGCGGACGGTCATGGTCTGCCACCAGTCGCGGGTGCTGACGTCGTGCGCCACGAAGTCGGCGTGGGCGAGCACGAGCCGGGCGTTGTTGGTCGATCCGACCCCGTCGGCGACCACGTGCACCGAGCTGATCGACCGACCCGCCAGCTGGGTCAGGAACGGCCAGCCCTGCACGCTCACCTGGGGCGGGTCGGGCGTGCCGAGCTGGGTCTGCAGCTGGGTGGCGACCTGGGTCTGGACCCGGCCCACCGCCCACCGGTCCCCGAGCGCCAGGGCACCCAGCAGGACCACGACCACGACCAGGAGCACCAGCAGCCCGCGGCCGCCAGCCGCGCCGCGCTGGTCGACCTTCGTGCGCTGGTCGACCACGACGCCCCGCATCAGCTGATCCCCAGAATGGACTCGATGCCGACCGTCAGCCCCGGGCGCGAGCCCACGGCTCGGACCCCGGCGATGACCCCGGGCATGAACGAGGCCCGGTCGAGCGAGTCGTGTCGCAGGGTCAGGGTCTCCCCCGCCGCTCCGAAGAGCACCTCCTGGTGGGCCACGAGACCACGCAGCCGCACGCTGTGGATGCGGACGTCGTCCACCTGGGCCCCGCGCGCCCCGTCGACCTCGTGCACCGTGGCGTCCGGCGAGGGGGGCAGCTGGGCTGACGCGCGGGCGGCCGCGATCCGACCGGCCGTCACCGCGGCGGTGCCCGAGGGCGCGTCGGCCTTGTCCGGATGGTGCAGCTCGATGATCTCGACCGACTCGTAGAAGGCCGCGGCCTGCTCGGCGAAGTGCATCATCAGAACGGCTCCGATCGAGAAGTTGGCGGCGAGGAGCACCCCGACACCTGGCTGCGCCTCGAGCTCGGCCCGCAGCTGGGCGAGCCGCTCTGGGGTGAACCCGGTCGTTCCGACCACGGCGTGGACGCCGTGCTCGACGCACCAGCTCAGGTTGCCCATCACCGCATCCGGGTGGGTGAAGTCGACAACCACGTCAGCTGTCTCCGCCGCCGCCCGGTCCTCGCCGACGTCCAGGGCGGCCACCAGGGTCAGCCCCTGTGCCGCCTCGACCGCCCGGCAGACCTCCGAGCCCATCCGACCCCGGGCCCCGAAGACCGCCACCGCTGTCTGTGCCACCACTGTGTTTCTCCCTCGTGCTGCTCCGACATCCCAACCTACCGGCCCGGGCCCGGCCCCGGACCCGGGCGGGGCGCCTGCCGCGTCGGACGGCGAGGCTCAGGACCAGGAGCGGGTGGGAAACCAGGTGAAGCTCAGGACCAGGCCCGGGTCACCTTGGTGGGGACCCGCGGACCGACCAGCCCCAGCAGCGGGCGCTGGGCGAACAGCGCGGCGGCTTCTCGTCGCAGCTCCTCGGGGGTGACCGCGTCGAAGCGGTCCAGGATCTCGGTCAGGGTGCGGTCGTCACCGATCACGGCGTTGCTGCCGAGCCGGCTCATCCGCGACGCCGGGCCCTCGTACGCCAGAACCGTCTGTCCCCGCATCTGACCCTTGGCCCGCGCCAGCTCCTCCTCGGTGACCCCGTTGGCGGCCACCTCGGCCAGCACGGACTGCACGACCTCGGTGATCTCGGCCAGCCGGCCCGGAGCGCACTGCCAGTCCACGCTCCACAGCCCGCCGTCGGAGTAGGCAGTCTCTCCCGCGTCGATGCCGTACGTCAGCCCCCGCCGCTCGCGCACCTCCACGAAGAGCCGGGAGGCCATGCCTCCGCCGACGACGAGCGACATCAGCCCGACCGGGTAGCGCCGGTCGTCGAGGACCCCGGGTGCCGGGAAGGCGAGCATGGCGCTCATCTGCTCGACCCGCCGGGACTCACTGACCAGGGAGACCTCGCTACGGGCCACGGTGGCTCCCGTGGAACGGGGACGGGCCCCCGCCGGCCGCTGGTCCAGCGCGGCCAGCTGCTCGACGAGCCGGTTGTGGTCGAGCCGGCCGGCGGCCGCGACGACCAGCGAAGACGGCTGGTAGTGCCGCCTCCAGTGCCGCACGATCTGGTCCCGAGACATGGCGGCGATGGAGGCCGGCGAGCCGATGACCAGCCGGCCCAGCCCCGACCCCGCGAACAGGGTGGAGGCCACCAGCTCGGAGACGACCTCACCCGGGTCGTCGGCGTGCATGGCGATCTCGTCCAGGATGACCGCGCGCTCCGCGTCCACGTCCGCGGTCCGGACCAGCGAGGCCACCACCATGTCGGTGAGGACGTCCACGGCCAGGTCGGCGTCGTCGGCGAGCACCCGGGCGTAGAAGCAGGTGTGCTCCTTGGCCGTGTAGGCGTTCAGCTCGCCGCCACGGGACTCGATCGCGGCCGAGATCTCCTCGGGGCTGCGGCGCCGGGTCCCCTTGAAGAGCACGTGCTCGAGGAAGTGCGAGGCCCCGTGCAGGGCGTCGGTCTCGTGCCGCGACCCCACTCGGGCGAAGACCCCGACCGAGAAGGTCCGGCTGCCCGGCATCTCCTCGGTGACCACCTCGAGGCCGTGGGGCAGCACCGTACGCCGAACGGCGCCATCCAGGTGCGGATGACGCCGTGCGGTGAGGTCGGATGACCCCGGGTGGGTGGCTGAGGCCATTGCGTTACGCAGAGACCTCTTCGTCGACCACCGGGATGAGCGACAGCTTGCCGCGGTCGTCGATCTCGTTGATCTCGACCTGGATCTTCTGACCGACGCTAACCACGTCCTCTACGCTCTCCACGCGGGCGCCACCGGCGAGGGGGCGCAGCTTGGAGATGTGCAGCAGGCCGTCCTTGCCCGGGAGCAGGGAGACGAACGCACCGAAGGCGGTGATCTTGACGACCGTACCCAGGTAGCGCTCACCCTTCTCGGGCATGGTCGGGTTGGCGATCGCGTTGATCAGCGCGCGGGCCGCCTCGGCCTTCTCGCCCGAGTCCGCACCGACGTAGATCGTGCCATCGTCCTCGATCGAGATGTCGGCACCGGTGTCGTCCTGGATCTGGTTGATCACCTTGCCCTTCGGGCCGATGACCTCCCCGATCTTGTCGACGGGGATCTTGATGGTGATGATCCGCGGGGCGAACAGGCTCATCTCGTCCGGCGCGTCGATGGCCTCGTTCATGACGTCGAGGATCGTGTTGCGCGCGTCCTTGGCCTGGGTCAGGGCACCGGCGAGCACGGAGGCGGGGATGCCGTCGAGCTTGGTGTCCAGCTGCAGGGCGGTGATGAAACCGCGGGTCCCGGCGACCTTGAAGTCCATGTCGCCGAAGGCATCCTCTGCCCCGAGGATGTCGGTGATGGCCACGTAGGAGGTCTCACCGTCCACAGTGTCGGAGATCAGACCCATGGCGATCCCGGCGACCGGGGCGCGCAGCGGCACACCGGCGTTCAGCAGGGCCAGGGTGGACGCACAGACCGACCCCATCGAGGTCGAGCCGTTGGAGCCCAGAGCCTCGGAGACCTGACGGATGGCGTACGGGAACTCCTCGCGCGTGGGCAGCACCGGAACCAGGGCGCGCTCAGCGAGAGCACCGTGGCCGATCTCGCGACGCTTCGGCGAACCGACCCGACCGGTCTCACCGGTGGAGTAGGGCGGGAAGTTGTAGTTGTGCATGTAGCGCTTGGTCGTCTCGGGCGCGAGCGTGTCGAGCTTCTGCTCCATGCCGAGCATGTTCAACGTGGTGACGCCCAGGATCTGGGTCTCGCCCCGCTGGAAAAGCGCGGAACCGTGCACGCGCGGGACGATGCCGACCTCGGCGGACAGGGTCCGGATGTCGCTGACGCCGCGGCCGTCGATCCGGACCTTGTCGCGCAGGATCCGCTGCCGGACGAGCTTCTTGGTCAGCGCGCGGTAGGCCCCGCTGATCTCCTTCTCGCGACCCCCGAACTGGCCCGACAGCTGGCCGACCAGCTTGGCCTTCAGGGTGTCGGTGGCCTCCTCGCGGTCCTGCTTGTCGGCGATCGACATGACCTGGCCGAGCTCGTCGCTGCCGGCCTCGGACACGGCGTCGAACACGTCGTCGGCGAAGTCGGCGAAGATCGGGAACTCGGCGGTGGTCTTCGGGAAGCGCCCGGCCAGCTCGGCCTGCGCGTCGCAGAGGGCCTTGATGAAGGGCTTGGAGGCGTCGAGGCCCTGGGCCACGACGTCCTCGGTCGGGGCGGTCTTGCCCGCAGCCACGAAGTCCCACGTCTGCAGGGTCGACTCGGCCTCGACCATCATGATGGCGACGTCACCGTCGGGCAGCACCCGGCCGGCCACGACCATGTCGAAGGTCGAGTCCTTCAGCTGGTCGACGTCGGGGAAACCGACCCACTGATCACCGATGAGGGCGACACGGACGCCACCGACCGGGCCGGTGAACGGCAGGCCGGCGAGCTGGGTGGACATCGACGCGGCGTTGATGGCCACGACGTCATAGGTCTTGTTGGGGTTCAGCGCCATCACGGTGACGACGACCTGGACCTCGTTGCGCAGACCCTTGACGAAGCAGGGGCGCAGCGGGCGGTCGATCAGCCGGCAGGTGAGGATGGCGCCCTCGGAGGGACGACCCTCGCGACGGAAGAACGAGCCCGGGATACGACCCGCGGCGTACATGCGCTCCTCGACGTCCACCGTGAGCGGGAAGAAGTCGAGGGCATCGCGCGGCTTGGACTGCGCGGTCGTCGCCGACAGGAGCATGGTGTCGTCGTCGAAGAAGACGGTCGCCGAGCCGGCGGCCTGACGGGCCAGCAGGCCCGACTCGAAACGGACGACGTGACGGCCCAACGAGCCGTTGTCGATGATGGCTTCAGTGAACTGAAGGTCTGGTCCCTCCACGGGATTCCTTTCTGTGGGCGTACGGCGACGTGGCCGTGACACCCGGGGGGTGTGGACTGCATCGCACACCTGGAGATGGCCGTAGCACGTAGCGTGCCGGGCTCATGCGGTCCGACCTCGGCGCACCTGGGTGGGCCGAGCTGGGTCGGACGGTGTGGGAGCCGGTCTTCGATCGAGGTCAGCGGGCCGGACGCCGGAGGCGTCTTCCCGACGACCACTACCGAGGACCGAGACTCTCCGCCCCTGTGGTGCGATGCACTCTCAATTGGTGGTCAGCTGTTCAGTTGTGGGGCGTCGCGTCCCTCGCGAGCGAGGAGCGGGACGCTGTTCAGTTGTGGTGAGGCCGAAGCAGGGAAGCGGCCCGGATGCCCTGGCGGGCCAGAGCTCCGGGGCCGCTCCGCAACGTCAGCGACGCAGACCGAGGCGCTCGATCAGCGAGCGGTACCGGTTGATGTCGGTCTTGGAGACGTAGTTCAGCAACCGCCGACGCTGACCGACCAGGAGCATCAGACCACGACGCGTGTGGTGGTCGTGCTTGTGCTCTTTGAGGTGTTCGGTCAGGTGCGAGATGCGCTTGGTGAGGATCGCCACCTGGACCTCGGGAGAACCCGTGTCACCCTCGGCGGTCGCGTACTCGTCAATGATCTTCTTCTTCGCTGCAGCGTCCATCGACACTCAGTTCTCCTCTCGGTTTCCCGTTGCGCGGCGCCCCCGGGCGTGTCACACGCCGGTCCACGTACGTGGGTGAGAGCTCTTGGTCGTCCGCGGCCGATCAAACGGCAACCGCCAACTTACCAGCGGCGGCCCGGACCGAACGAATCCGCGGCCGCCCGGGGTGCCTGGACCCGAGCTACAGCTGGTGCAGCAGGACCCGGATCTGCTCGACGTCGAGGTGCATCTGGCGGATGAGCGACTCCATCCCCTCGTACTTCACCTGGCCACGCATCCGGGCGTAGAAGTCGATGGCGATCTCGACCCCGTAGAGCTCGAGGTCGTCGCGGTCCAGCACATAGGCCTCCACCCGCCGCTCGAGACCGTCGAAGGTCGGGTTGGTCCCCACCGAGATGGCCGCGGGCCAGCGCGGCGAGGGGATGTCGAGCCGGGTCACCCAGCCCGCATAGACCCCGTCCGCCGGGACGGCCATGGCCGGGTCGACGGCCACGTTGGCCGTCGGGTAGCCCATCTCACGCCCCCGTTGGTCGCCCTTGACCACGATGCCGGAGAAGCGGAAGACCTGGTCGGAGAGCTCTCGGACCCGGCCGAAGTCACCCTCGGCCACCGCATGCCGGATGAGCGTCGAAGAGCTGGGCACCGTGCCGTCGGTGAGCAGAGGCTCGGCGTGCACCGCGAAGGACCCTGCGCCCAGGGTCGTCAGGGTGTCCACGGTGCCGGCGGCGCGGAAGCCGAAGCGGAAGTTCTCCCCCACCACCACCAAGGCCGGCTCGAGCGGAAGCAGCACGGCGTCGACGAACTGCTCCGGGCTCCAGCCGGCCACCTCGGGGGTGAAGTCCACCACGACGACCCGGTCCACCCCCGCTCCCCGGAGCAGCTCCTGGCGCCGCTCCAGCGAGCTCAGCAGCACGGGCGCCTGGTCGGGCCGGATGATCGACATCGGGTGCGGCCAGAAGGTCACCGCGACCAGCGGCGACCCGGGTACGGCCTGCCGGGCCGCCCGCAGCAGAGCAAGATGGCCACGGTGTACGCCGTCGAAGTTGCCGATCACGACAACCGGACGGTCCGTCATGGTTGACCGGTCCCGGTGAGGGCGGGGCGGAAGGTGCTCACGGCGGACCAGTTAACCACCCGGGCTCGAGTCGGTGGCGAGGACGAGCGTGGACCGGCGGCTCCGACCGGGTCCACCGGGGTCCGGGGCCGCTCTGGCACACTGTGCCGATGCCGATGAGCTCCGCGGAAGGGAAGGACTGGACCCGTCAGCGGGTGCAGGACCTGGCGGCAACCGGCCCGGTCAGCGTCCTCGACATCGGGCCGGGGGTGGGAACCTACGCCAAGCTCCTCAGCGGCCCCGGCGTCTCGCGGATCACCGGCATCGAGATCTGGGAGCCCTACGTGCACACCTACCAGCTGCACGACCACTACGACGAGGTCATCGTGGGCGACGCCCGTGAGGTCACCTGGCCGGCTGCTGACGTGGTCATCATGGGCGACGTCGCCGAGCACATGAGCGGCGAGGAGGCCCGGAGGCTCTGGGACCGGGCGCTGCTCTCGGCGCGCCGGGCCATCTATCTCTCGATCCCGATCGTGCCCTACCCCCAGCACGAGATCGAGGGCAACCCGCACGAGCACCACGTGGTCGACGACTGGGACCACGACAAGGTGCTGGCGGCCTTCCCCGGCATCCAGGACTGGTGGCTCGGCACGGAGGTCGGGGTCTACGAACGGCGGATGGACTCCGACGAGGACCCGCTGCCGGTCTGAGGGGTCGGCCTGGGCGGTCGGACGGAAAGACCGGGCCGGACCTCAGGTGACGAAGACCGCTTCGGGCACCGCGTCGGCACCGTCCTGACGGTAGAGCGCGAGAAACTCCCCCGTGCCGCTGTGCAGGGCCGTCTGGGCGGCGGGCAGGGCGAGCCCGGGCAGTCGTCGCCCGTAGCGGACCGCCCTCTCCTGGTCGTCGGTCAGCACCAGAACGGTGAAGACGGCCCGGGTCACGTCCTCGATCGTGACCAGACCCAGGTCGGCCCCCTCGGGCTGCACGTCGCGGGCCTGGTCGAGGGAGAACGGACCCACCTGCGTCCGCCGCAGCGCGGTCAGGTGTCCTCCGGTCCCCAGCGCGGCCCCCAGATCGCGGGCGAGCGCCCGGATGTAGGTCCCCGAGGAGCACTCCACCTCGACGTCGAGGTCCACGAGGGCGAGACCGTCTTCGGTCAGGTCGCGGCGGTCGAGCAGGTCGAGCCGGTGGACGGTGACCGGGCGGGCGGGGAGGTCCACCTCGTGGCCGGCGCGAACGGCCGCGTAGGACCGGACGCCGTTGACCTTGATGGCGGACACGGAGGTCGGGACCTGGGCGATAGCCCCCCGCAGCACGACGAGAGCGGCCTCGAGGTCGGCGGCGGACACGTTCGGGGCCCCGAGCTGCCGTGTCACCTCACCCTCGGCGTCGTCGGTCACGGTGTCCACGCCGAGCCGGATCGTCCCGGTATAGGTCTTGGTCGTCAGCATCAGGTGGCCGAGCAGCCGGGTGGCCCGGTTGACCCCGACCAGCAAGACACCGGTGGCCATCGGGTCGAGGGTGCCGGCGTGCCCGACCTTGCGCGTTCCGGCGAGCCGTCGGACCCGGCCGACGACCTGGTGGGAGGTCCAGCCCGCGGGCTTGTCCACCACCACCAGGCCGGACGCGGTGGTCAGCTCTGGTCCAGGTCCAGGTCCGGGTCGTGGCCGGGGCGGACCTCGGTGGGGGCGTCGTCCTGGTCCTCGAGCTCGTCGACCTCGTCCTCCCGGCGGTAGGGGTCCGCCTCGCCGGCGTACGTCGCCCCGACGGCCTGCTCGGCCACCCGCGCATCCACGGCCCGGGCCCGCTCCAGCAGCTCGTCGAGCTGTCGGGCGGTCTCGGGGATCGCGTCGGCGATGAAGGTGACGGTGGGGGTGAACTTCATCCCCAGCTGCTTGCCGACCTGGGAGCGGATCAGCCCGGTGGCCGAGGCCAGCGCGACGGCGGTGCCAGCCCGGTCGGACTCGGAGCCGAGGACGGTGTAGAACACGGTTGCCTCGCGGCTGTCACCGGTCAGACGGACGTCGGTGACGGTGATGAAGCCGAGGCGGGGGTCCTTGATCCGCCGCTCCAGCATCTCGGCCACGATGACCTTGATCTGGTCGGCCAGCTTCAACACCCGGGGCGAGGCCATGGGAACTCCTGTGGTGACGGTGGTTGTGGTGAGGCACGACCTCACGGGCGGGGGGACCCCCCTCACGGGCGGGGGCCCAGGGTCCGGGTC
>JBBQAB010000050.1:0-2529 GCA_038198385.1 Propionibacteriales bacterium | reverse complement strand
CGGTCGACCGCGGTGGCCACGTCCAGACAGGTGTTCGGCCAGCCCCCACCTCCGGCGGTCTCGCTGGCCCCGACGCGGCGGTACTCCAGGTTCAGGGTGGCGTAGCCCAGGCGTACGAGCTCAGCGGCCAGTGGCTGCCCCAGCTCGGCTCCGTACCCGGTGCGCCAGAACCCGCCGTGGATCACCACGACCACGGGAAGGGGGCCGTCGCCCTCCGGGAGGCTGAGCTCGGCGTACTGGCTGGGGTGGTTGCCATAGCGGATCTGCACGGGTGGGGCTCCTGAGCGCGGGGGTGTCGTCGCCGGGGTGGGCGACAACGAGCCTACGGCGCACCCAGTGAGAGCGGCTCCGGCACTCAGGCCGACCGCCCCCAGCAGGTGGCGCCGGGTGACCACCGGGTCAGGCGGAGGTGGGGGCGAACGCGACGACCGCCTGCACCGACCCGTCGGAGGGACTCCAGGTGATCCCCCCGGTGATCCGACCGACGGCCCGCAGGTCCGCCTCGGCGGACTGCAGGTGAACCAGGGCGCCGTCGGGCGCCGAGAAGTCGACGCGGGCGATCTCGGTCTTCATGGACACCTTGGCCTGCGACTTGGCTCCCCGGATCTGGATCAGGGCCGCCGAGACGTCGGCGAGCAGTCCGGCGTCGCCCCCGGTGCCGAGCTCGGCCGCGGTGGGCCAGGAGGCCCGGTGGATCGAGCCGACCTTCCACCACGACCACACCTCCTCGGTGCAGAACGGCATGATCGGCGCCAGCAGGCGGAGGACGACGTCCAGCGCCACCGCGAGGGCGGCGCGGGCCGAGCCGGCGGCCTCCTCACCCTGGGAGCCGTAGGCCCGTTCCTTGACCAGCTCCAGGTAGTCGTCGCAGAAGGACCAGAAGAACTGCTCGGTGACGTCCAGGGCCCCCGTGTAGTCGTACGCCTCGAAGGCCACCGTGGCACTGGTCACGACCTGGGCGAGCTGGGCCAGCAGCGCCCGGTCCACCGGTGCGGTGACCAGAGACAAGTCTCCCACCTCCCCGTAGCCGAGAACGAACCTGCTCGCGTTCAGGACCTTGAGGGCCAGCCGGCGGCCGACCTTCATCTCCCGTTCGTCGAAAGGGGAGTCCATTCCCGGCCGAGCCTTGGCCGCCCGCCAGCGGACGGCGTCGGGCCCGTACTGGTCGAGGATGTCGGTGGGCACGATCACGTTGCCGCGCGACTTACTCATCTTCTTGCGGTCGGGGTCGACGACGAACCCGCTGATCATGGAGCGGGCCCACGGCAGCGAGTGGTTCTCGAAGTGCGCGCGGACCACGCGCGAAAACAGCCAGGTCCGGATGATCTCGTGGGCGTGGGTGTTGAGGTCCATCGGGAAGGTGAGGGCGAACAGCTCGGGGTCCCGCTCCCAGCCGCAGACGATCTGCGGGCTCAGGGAGGACGTCGCCCAGGTGTCCATCACGTCCGGGTCCGCCAGGAAGCCCCCCGGCTGGCCGCGCTGCTCCTCGCCGTAGCCGGGCGGGGGGGCCGAGCTGGGGTCAACCGGCAGAGTGTCCTCCGCAGCGGCGATCGGGCGCGCGTAGTCGGTCTGGCCGTCGGCGTCCAGGGCGTACCAGACCGGGAACGGCACCCCGAAGAAGCGCTGCCGCGAGATCAGCCAGTCACCGTTGAGGCCCCCGACCCAGTTGTCGTAGCGGTGCTTCATGTGCTGGGGCACCCAGCCCAGCTCCTGCCCGCGGGCCAACATGACCTGCTTCAGGTCGTCGTCCCGCCCGCCGTTGCGGATGTACCACTGCCGGGTGGACACGATCTCGAGCGGCTTGTCGCCCTTCTCGTAAAAGTTCGCCTTCCGTTGGGTGGGCTTGGGCTCCCCGTCCAGGTCACCCGAGGCACGCAGCGCGGCGACGACGGCCTCGCGGGCCGAGAACGTGGTCTTGCCGGCCAGCGCAGTCCACAGCTCGTCGTCGGCGATCCACTCGGGCCGATCGCGGAGGATGCGCCCGTCACGGCCGATGATGACCCGCGCCGGCAGCTGCAGCTCACGCCACCAGGTGACGTCGGACAGGTCACCGAAGGTGCAGCACATCGCGATGCCTGCGCCCTTGTCGGGCTCGGCCAGGGGGTGGGCCAGCACCGGAAGCTCGACCCCGTACACCGGGGAGGTGACGGTGGTGCCGAACAGGGGCTGGTAGCGCTCGTCGTCGGGGTGCGCGATCAGGGCTACGCAGGCCGGCAGCAGCTCGGGCCGGGTCGTCTCGATGTGCACCGGGCTGCCGTCCGCGGCGTGGAAGGCCACGCGGTGGTAGGCACCGGGGTAGTCCCGCGCCTCCAGCTCGGCCTGGGCGACCGCGGTCTGGAAGGTCACGTCCCACAGGGTCGGGGCCTCCGACATGTAGGCCTCACCGCGGGCCACGTTGCGCAGGAACGCCTTCTGGGCCACCAGCACGGAGTCGTCGGAGATGGTCGTGTAGAGAGTGGACCAGTCCACGCTCAGCCCTACCCGCCGCCACAGCTGCTCGAAGGTGACCTCGTCGACGTGGGTGAGCTG
>JBBQAB010000049.1:0-2631 GCA_038198385.1 Propionibacteriales bacterium | reverse complement strand
AGTCCGCAGCGACCACACCGTCTCGCATCACCAGGATCCGGTGGCACAGCGACAGCAGCTCCTCCGCCTCGCTGGAGACCACCAGGACACCCTTGCCGCGGGCGGCGACGCTGTGGATGATCTCGTAGATGTTGGCGCGGGCCCCGACGTCGATGCCCTTGGTCGGCTCGTCGAGCACGACGAACTCCGGGTCGGTCTCCATCCACTTGGCCACCACGACCTTCTGCTGGTTGCCGCCGCTCAGGGTGCGGGTGTAGGTCTTCGTCCCGCCCTTGACCTGGTACTCACCGATCAGCTCGCGGACCCGCTTCTTCTCCTGCGCCGCGTTCACGACGCCGCCCTTGGCCATCCGGGGCAGGACGACCAGGCTCATGTTCTCGCCGTTGTCGAAGTCCTTCACGAAGCCCTCGAGCCGTCGGTCCTCGGTCAGGTAGGCGATGCCCTTGGACACCCCGCTGCCCGGGCTGGGCAGGGTGATCGGCTCACCGTGCAGCGCGATCGTCCCGCTCACGGCCGGTTTTTGTCCGGTGATGGTGCGGGCCACCGACGACCGACCGCTGCCGACCAGACCGTACAAGCCGACGATCTCGCCGGGGTTCACGTCGAAGGACACCCCCCGCGCGGTCCCGCCGTACAGGTCCCGGACCGCCATCACCGGGACCGTCGAGTCGTCGACCTCCACCGGGACGGGCCGGACGAGGGCCTTCAGGGCCTGACCGATCATCAGGGTGGTGATCTCCTCGGGGTTGGTCTCGGCGGCGTCCAGGACCTCGACCAGCGTGCCGTTGCGGAGCACGGCGATCCGGTCGCACATGGCGAAGACCTCGTTGAGCCGGTGCGAGACGAAGATGATCGAGGTGCCCGCCTTCTTCTCACGGTCCACCAGGTCGAGGATGTCCTTGAAGTGCTCCTCGCTCGTCGAAGCCGTGGTCTCGTCCAGGATCATGATCTTGTGCGTGGTCACCGCCGCCCGACTGAGCGACAGCATCTGTCGCTGGCCCGGCCCGAGGTCGCCGGCCAGCTCACGGGTCTGGAGATGGCCGAGCCCGACCCCCGCGAGCACCTTACGGGTGTCAGCCCCGTTGGTGTTGACCTTCTGCGCCCAGGGCCGGATGTCGCGACCCTCCCGCAGCTTGTAGAGCCAGACGTTCTCGCCCACGGTGAAGTCGTCGATGATCAGCGGTTCCTGATGCATCATCAGCACACCCGCCTGCTCCGCCTCGGCTGCGTTGCGCACCGGGTGCGGGTAACCGGTGATGCTGATCTCGCCGTCGGTCAGCTCCTCGACCCCGGCCAGCAGCTTGGCGAAGGTGGACTTGCCCGCCCCGTTGGCCCCGCAGACGCCGAGCACGCTTCCGGCGTAGCCCTCGAGGTCGACCCCGTCGAGCGCTTTCACGCCCGGGTAGTGCTTCTTGACCCCGACGGCGCGGAACGCGACCTCGCCCGGTGGGCGCGCAGCCCTCGCCTCGGATGACTGCTCAGCCTCCACCGTCGTCCCCTCCTTTGGGGTAGCCCGTCGGACCGAGTACATCCCGCCCCTGAGCCGAAGTCAAGGATTTCCTCAGGGTGCCGGACCCGCAGATGAGGACGACCGCAGCCCGTGACCGGTGGGGCTGGTGTCACTCATGGGGCTCAACGCGACCCAGGAGACTCCGTCAACCCTGGTCAGAGGAGGTTTCACTGGAGGTGCGTCAGCGAAGATCGGCAGTTCGGCAGCCGCACGGTCGGCGGCGGAAATCGGGGGGACCCGCGGACAGCCGGCTGGCCTGTGGGGTCTGAACCAGCGGGCTTGGGCGAGCGAGGTCTGGGCTAGCGCGGGCTGGGCGTGGACGTCGGGTCATCGACCACGACGACATCCGAGCCGGCGCCCCGCAAGACGGGGCCGTCCACCGGTGCCCGAGACGCCCCCTCGCCGCCGCCGTCGGCCGACTCGTTCTCAACGACCGGGTCCGCTCCGACCGCATCGAAGCGGGAGACGTCGATGCGGCGGAACTGCCGACGCATGCTGAGGAAGAGAAACACCATGGCGATCGCGATCCCGAGCGTGATCAACAACGGCGTCCAGCCGGGCTTGACCACGTTCGGGTCCAGGTCGAGCAGGAACATGCCTGGCCTCCGGTCTGGGTCTGAGGTGCGGCTCGGAGCCGAACCGCTACGCCGACACCCTACTCGCGGCCACCTCAGCGACCGGGAGAGCGATCCCGGCGAAGAGGTCGTCCTCGGGCAGGGTCGTCTCCACCGACGAGTGCACCAGCTGGAAGTCCTCGGTCGGCCATGCCTCCGCCTGCAGCTCGAGCGGAACCTTGAACCACATGCCCTCGGGGTCGATCTGGGTGGCGTGCGCGACCAGGGCGGCGTCGCGGACCGGGACGTAGTCCGCACACGGCACCCGGGTGGTCAGCCGGTTGGGGATGTCGGGGTCGAACTTCCAGTCCCGGAGGCGTTCCTCGTACGGCGACTCCAGCCCCCGCGACGCCATCGCGTCGTGCAGGGCGGCGAACTTGTCGTAGTGGAAGCCGAACGAGTAGTAGAGCTTCAGCGGCTGCCACGGCTCTCCCGTGCCGGGGTAGGCCTCAGGGTCGGCGGCGGCGTTGAAGGCGGCCACGCTGATCTGGTGGCACATGATGTGGT
>JBBQAB010000048.1:0-2464 GCA_038198385.1 Propionibacteriales bacterium | reverse complement strand
GGGTCAGGTTCTCCCGCACCGACATCGAGAACAGGGTGGGGTCCTCGAACGCGATGGCCACCGCCTGGCGCAGCTGCGACAGCTGCAGGTCCCGCAGGTCCACCCCGTCGAGGCTGACCGAGCCCGCCGTGACGTCGAACAGCCGCGGGACGAGGGTGGTGAGCACGGTCTTCCCGGAGCCGGTGGCCCCGACCAGGGCCACCGTCTCGCCCGGGGCGATCTCGAGGTTGAGGTCGTGCAGCACGTCGGTGGTGGAGTTCGGGAAGGCGAACGCAGCCCCCTCGAACCGGAGCCGGCCCTGGACCCGGTCCAGCCGCAGCTCGCCGTCGGGGATCTGGTTCTCGGCGTCGAAGACGTCGGTCACCCGGTCGGCCGCGGTCATTGCCTCCTGGGCCAGGGACAGCAGGAAGCCGAGTACCGACACCGGCCAGACCATCGACAGCAGCAGGGTGATGAAGGCGACCAGGGTGCCCAGGCTCAGCCGGCCCTGGCCGGCGCCCAGCGCTCCGAGGCCGAGGACGGCGAGCAGGGTGAGGTTGGGGATCACCTGCAGGAAGGTCCAGAACCTCGAGCTCAGCCGGACCCGCACCATCGAGGTCTCGAAGAGCCGGGTGGCCCGGGTGTCGAAGGCCGCGAACATGTGCTCGGCGCGACCGAAGGACTTGGTCACGCGGAGGCCGTACGCCCCCTCCTCGACCGTGGAGGCCACGTCCCCGGTCTGGTCCTGCACCCGGCGCGACAGCTTGGTGTACTCCCGCTCCACCCGCAGGCAGATGACCACGATCGGGACCACGGAGACCAGGACGAGCAGACCGAGCGGCCAGTAAAGGTGCAGCAGCAGCGCGACCGTCACCGCGATCTGCACGATGCTGGTGAGCAGGAAGATCAGCCCGAAGCCCAGGAAGCGACGGATCGTGGCCAGGTCGTTCATGATGCGGGAGAGCATCTGCCCGGAGTCCCAGCCGGTGTGGAAGGCCATCGGCAGCCGCTGCAGCTTGGCGTAGAGATCGGTGCGGATCGCCAGCTCGGTGCCGTTCGTGGCCGCGGCCACCACCCAGCGCCGCGCGAAGATCAGCAGCGCCTCCAGCCCGCCCAGCAGGACCGCGAGCAGGCCGAGGCGGAGGAGGCCCGACCGGTTGCCGTCCGCCACGGGACCGTCGATTACCGCCCGGGTCACCAGGGGCACCACGATCGTGGCGCCGACGCCGAGCGCCGCCAGCGCGACCATCACGGCGTAGCGCGTACGGAAAGGGGTCAGGTAGTGCCGCAGCCGCCACAGGTTCGCGCTGGGCCGGCGCCGGGGCTCACCCTCGGCGTCGACCCGGGGGGCGCGCGCAGCACCCACCTGGGCCGGTCGGTCCAGGGCCGTCCGGCGGGGCTGAGCTGCGTCGCCGCGGTCGAGGTCGGGGGTCCCCGAGCCGTACGGGGACGACGAGTCGATGTGCGACGGGTCGATGTGCGACGGGGCTCCGGCGGACACGGTTCTCCTCCTGACGGGTGATGGTGACGCGGGCGAGCAGTGGGGACCCACCGACGGGCCGGGCTCGGGCCTGACGGTCGTGGTCCGCACGGTCGTGGTCCGCACGGTCGTGGTCCGCACGGCGTGGTCGATGAGGCGGGGTCGCGGCGAGCACGACCCCACCCCAGGGTCGAACCCGCCGACCGCCGGTGCTTATTCCCCGCCCGGGGCAGTCGCGGATGCCCGGCGGTTCCTCCCGGCTCGGGTCGCCGCCACCCCCGCTCTGTCCGAGGGCTGATCTACGATGCCTGACGGAACGTTGCTCGAGGAGCAGAGCCCCGCCAACTGAGGAGACCCAACCCATGCCGCAGCAGGTCCAGGGAGTCATCGCCCGCTCGAAGGGCGCGCCCGTCGAGCTCGTCACCATCAACGTGCCCGACCCCGGACCCGGCGAGGCGGTCGTCAAGATCCAGGCGTGCGGGGTTTGCCACACCGACGTGCACTACCGCGAGGGCGGCATCGGCGAGGACTTCCCCTACCTGCTGGGTCACGAGGCGGCCGGGATCGTCGAGGCGGTCGGCTCCGACGTCCACGGGGTCGAGGTCGGGGACTACGTGATCCTCAACTGGCGGGCCGTCTGCGGGAGCTGCCGGGCGTGCCGGCGCGGCCGACCGTGGTACTGCTTCAACACCCACAACGCCACCCAGAAGATGACCCTGGAGGACGGCACCGAGCTGTCCGCCGCCCTGGGGATCGGCGCCTTCATCGAGAAGACCCTGGTGCACGCCGCCCAGTGCACCAAGGTCGACCCCGCCGCCCGACCCGCCGCCGCCGGCCTCCTCGGCTGCGGGGTGATGGCGGGTCTGGGCGCGGCCGTCAACACCGGCGCCGTCGGTCGCGGCGACTCCGTGGCCGTGATCGGCTGCGGCGGCGTGGGGGCGGCGGCGATCGCCGGTGCGGCCCTGGCCGGCGCGGGCACGATCATCGCCATCGACGTGGACGAGG
>JBBQAB010000047.1:0-3794 GCA_038198385.1 Propionibacteriales bacterium | reverse complement strand
GCCAGGTCCCCGTCGGAGGACGAATCCGCTTCCGCGCGGTCCCGGATGACCGCCCCGCCACCCCACCGAAAGGCCGGCCGTGAAGAAGGTCCTGATCGCCAACCGCGGCGAGATCGCCGTCCGGATTGCCCGCGCCTGCGCCGACTACGGCGTAGAGTCCGTCGCGGTGTACGCCGACCCGGACGCCGACGCCCTGCACGTCCACACCGTCAGCGAGGCCTGGGGTCTGGCCGGCAGCGCCCCGGCCGACACCTACCTGAACGCCGACGCCCTCCTCCGGGTGGCCGGGGACAGCGGAGCGGACGCGGTGCACCCCGGCTACGGGTTCCTCTCCGAGAGCGCTGACTTCGCCCGTCGCGTCGAGCAGGCCGGCCTGACCTGGATCGGCCCCACACCGGAGACCATCGAGAGTCTCGGCGACAAGACCACCGCCCGGACGCTGGCCCGCTCCGTCGGAGCCCCCCTGGTCGCCGGCACCCCCGGGCCCGTGTCCGGGGCCGCGGAGGTGCTGGCCTTCGCCCGCGACCACGGCCTCCCCGTCGCGATCAAGGCGGCCTTCGGAGGCGGCGGCCGCGGCATGCGGGTGGCCCACCGGATGGACGAGGTCGCCGAGCTGTACGGCGCGGCCACCCGGGAGGCGGTCGCCGCCTTCGGTCGCGGTGAGTGCTTCGTCGAGCAGTACCTGGAGCGCCCCCGGCACGTGGAGGCTCAGATCCTCGGGGACGGCGCGGGCACGGTCGTGGTGGTCGGGACCCGGGACTGCTCGGTCCAGCGTCGGAACCAGAAGCTGGTCGAGGAGGCACCCGCGCCTTTTCTGACCGTCGAGCAGGAGGAGGCGGTCCGCGCCTCCGCGCACGACATCGGTGTCGCCGCGGCCTACCGCAGTGCGGGCACGGTGGAGTTCCTGATCGGCCGGTCCGGGGTCGTCTCCTTCCTTGAGGTCAACACCCGGCTGCAGGTCGAGCACCCGGTCACCGAGATGACGACCGGGGTCGACCTGGTCCGCCAGCAGCTGCTGGTGGCGGACGGCCTGCCGCTCGAGGTGACCGCGACACCCGTGCCCGTCGGACACGCGTTCGAGTTCAGGATCAACGCCGAGGACCCGGGGAGGGGCTTCCTGCCCACCCCGGGCCCGGTCGACCGCTTCGACCTCCCCGGCGGTCCCGGGGTCCGGGTGGACGCCGGGGTGCGGGCCGGGTCGGTCGTGCCCGGGGCGTACGACAGCCTGATGGCCAAGCTCGTGGTGGCCGCTCCGACGCGGAAGCAGGCGCTGCGGCGAGCCCGGCAGGCCCTGGCAGACCTGCGGACCGAGGGGTTGCCCACCGTGCTCGACTTCCACCGACGGCTGGTCGAGGACCCCGCGTTCGTGGGCGCCGACGACGGCTTCGGGATGCACACCCGGTGGATCGAGACCGAATGCGAGTGGCTGGAGGAGCTGGGCGGCAAACGACCGGCGGCCGTCGAGACTCCGCCGCTGGTGCGGACCTGGGTCGAGATCGACGGCCGCCGGGTCTCCCTGGTCCTGCCGGGTGACCTGGCTCTGGGGGGACCCACCGCCGCTGCGACCAGCGCGGGGCCGGCCCCTGACCCCCGTGACCCGGCCGAGGTCGTGGCCCCGATCGCGGGCACCTGGGTCGCCTGGCAGGTCGAGGACGGTCAGCAGGTGGCGGTTGGTGACGCGCTCGGTTCGCTGGAGGCGATGAAGATGGAGACACCCGTGACGGCCCACCGGGACGGCCGCGTCACCCGTCAGGTCGAGACCGGTGGGGTGTGCGCCCGAGGAGCGGTTGTGGCCCGGATCACCCCGGCCCTGGGCTCAGCCGACCCGGCCGCAGGTCAGGACCAGTAGGTCGGACCGGGGGTCTCGTCGCACTGGTCCTGGGCCTGGGCCGTCAGGGACACCACCCGGACGATCTCCCCCAGGTGTGCGGCGTTGGCGTCGATCAGGGCCGGCGACCAGCAGACCACCCTCCGGCGGCGCGGCCGGGGCGGAGAAGTAGGCCGAGGGTCGAGGAACCCCTGCGATGGGCAGGGGTTTGGCGGGGCCCAGCAGTGGCTCAAGCAAAGGGAGGAAATAGTACTTTACATTGAACCAATCTCCGAAGCGGCGATCAAGGGCTCTGACAACGGTCGTCACGGCGATGAGAAGCGAACGGGCCGCGTACGGGCCGACGACCAGCGGCGTACGGGGTCACCGGGCCGCGGACCACCGGGGGTGGGCCTCGGTCCGCGCCGCGTCTGGATGCACCACACTCGTCAGGTGACCTACCTCGGAGCGCCGTTGGACGTGACAGGACTGCCCGCGGGCTACAGCTACCGCGTTCCCGACGAGGCCGACCTGCCCGACGTCGTGGCCCTGCTGGCCAGCAACCGGGTTCCGACCGACAAACCGGTCGACGTCCCCAGCGTGTCGGCCAGCCTGGTGGGCATGGGGTCCTGGACCCGGCGCCAGGTTGTGGTCCGCGATCCCGGGGGTCACCTGGCCGGCTGGGCCGTCGTCCACGACCGGGCCGCGGGCCGGACCAACGTCGACGTGGTGGTCGGTCCCGGCGAGGACGCGGGACTGGTCGCCCGTCCGTTGCTGGCCTGGGTCGACGCGACGGCCGCCATGGTCTCGGCGCTGCGCGGCCAGAGCCAGACCCAGCTCGACGCCAACCCGACCGCCGAGAACGTCCGGTTCCAGGGGTGGCTGGCGGAGGCGGGCTACGTCCAGGTCCGCCGCTGGCTCCAGATGCGACGTCCGGTGACCGCGGCGGACCGCTCGCTCGTCACCGATGTCCCGCCGCGGGCCGGGGTCTCGGTCCGACGGGTCCGCGAGCACGCCAGCGGTCTGCCGGTCGCGGGCGACGTCCAGACGGTGCACCAGGTGCTGGAGGAGTCCTTCGGGGACCACTTCAACTCCTACCGGGAGAGCTTCGGGGAGTTCATGGTCCGGCTGCGGGAGGACCCCTGGCACCGCTGGGACCACTGGTGGATCGCCACCGTGGACTCCGCCGACGGCCCGCAGCCCGGCGGGGTCCTGATCAGCTCGGTCTCCCCACCCGACGCGGCGGGCCGCTACGGCAGCTACGTCGACTACATCGGGGTGCACCGACGGGCCCGGGGCCGGGGCGTGGCCAAGGCCCTGCTCGGCACCGTCATCGCTGACACCGCCGAACGGGACCGGCACTGGGTCGGGCTGGAGGTCGACGCGGACTCCCCGACCGGTGCGGACGGGCTCTACCTCTCCCTCGGCTGGCAGACTGAGCACGTCACCCAGTCCTGGCACCGCGACGTGCCCGCCGCGCCCGCCTGACCGGGTCCGTCACCACCGGATGATCGGAGTCCAGATGAAACGAGAGCTCACCCGTACCGGCTTGGCCGTGGCGGCGACGGCCGTCGCCGGCTCAGTCGCCAGCACCGAGGTCGGCAGCGCTTGGTACGTGCGCCTCGACAAGCCCCCGATCCAGCCTCCGGGTCAGGTCTTCGGCATCGTCTGGACCACCCTCTACACCGACATCGCGATCACCACGGCGGTCGCTCTGGACCGGCTCCGGGAGGCCGACCCGCTGGGCGCCGTCGAGCTCGAGAGGTACCTGGCCGCCAACCTGTTCCTGAACGCCTCCTGGAGCTGGGTCTTCTTCAAGGCTCACCGGCTGCTGCCCGCCGTCGTCGTCGCCGGGGCCCTGGCTCTGAGCAGCGCCGACCTTGTCCGGCGGGTCGCGGGGGGGGGCGGCCGCGCCGGGGGGCCGGCGGCCCCGGACGCCGCCCCCGGCACCCTCCGCACCCCGCGCACCCCCCCCCACGGGCGGCGG
>JBBQAB010000046.1:0-6732 GCA_038198385.1 Propionibacteriales bacterium | reverse complement strand
TCTGCCTTGGCCTGGGCGTCTGCCTTGGCCTGGGCGTCTGCCTTGGCCTGGGCGTCTGCCTGCGCCTGGGCGTCCGCCGCCTTCTGGGCGTCCGCAGCGGCCTGTCTGGCGTCGGCCGCAGCCTTCGCCCGGGCCTCGGCGACGGCAGGGTCCTCACCGCGGGAGTAGGTCTCGTAGATGGTGCTGAACTGCGCCACCGTCGAGCCCCCGCCCGGCGAGAAGTACATAAAGCTGTACTTCGGGGTCGAGGCGTCGTAGGTATAGCGCTTCTCGACCGTGAATCCGGCCTGGGTGAGCTTGGCCCGGGCGGCTGGCAGGCTCAGACCGTAGAGGCTGGGGACCTGGACCTGCTTGCCCTTGGTGATGGTGCTGGGCGGCTTCTTGAACGCGGTGTCCGGCAGACCCTTCATGGCCGCGGTCATGGCGGGCTTCCAGATCTTCATCCCGGCGTCGCCGCTGCCGGACCCTTCGAGCGAGACCCCGGTGCTGGGCAGCCGGTAGCCGGCCACCCCGTGGGCCTTGCGGTAGCCGCTCTTCCAGGTCGACTTGGTCGGGTCGATGGCGATCATGGCCGCCCCGGCGATCTCGGCGGTGTAGCCGTTGAACCAGACGGCGTGGCTGCCGTTGATGGTCCCGGTCTTGCCGGCCTGGTTGGTGACGCCGGGGATTCGCGCCCGAGTCCCCGTGCCGCGCCCGACCATGACGTTGCCGAGCAGCTTGTTCATCCCGTCGGCGACGTCCTTGGAGATGACCTGCTTGCAGTTCGCACTGGGCGGGTCGAGGTTCTTGCCCGTACGGGTGGTGATCTTGGAGATGACGATCGGGTCACAGTGCATGCCGCGCGCCGCGAAGGTGGCGTACGCCTCGGCCATCGACAGCGGGGTGACCTCGGACACGCCGAGGGTGAAGGACGGGACCTGGGTCCGCGGGTCGGTCGTCAGGTCGATCGAGGGGTCCGAGAGCTGGACCCCCAGCTTCTTGGCCATCTTGGTCACCGGGCAGATGCCGACCGTCTGCTCCAGCTGCAGGAAGTAGGTGTTCACCGACGCCGCCGCGGCCTTCATCATGTCCATGTTCCCGTTGACCCCGGTGGAGTTCTTCGGCTTGTAGCCCGGGGAGCGCACCGAGCCGAGGCAGGAGGAGAACCTGTAGTTGCTGAAGTCCATCGGGGAGCGGGCGTTGTACTTCTTGGAGAGCGGGATGCCCTTCTCCAGCGCCGCCGCCGCAGTGAAGGCCTTGAAGGTGGACCCGGCCTGGTAGCCCTCGGCCCCACCCATCGACTGCTCCACCGAGTAGTTGTAGTAGGTCTCGCCCTTATTGGTGCTCGTCCCCATCACCGGCCGACTCTGGGCCATGGCGATGATCAGCCCGGTTCCGGGCTGGATCATGTCCATGGTGGAGATGATCGGGTCCGTGGGGCCGACGACCTTGCTGACCGCGTTCTGGGCGATGGCCTGGGTCTTGGGGTCGATGGCGGTCTGGATGGTGAGTCCGCCCCGGTTGACCATGTTTTCACGGTCCTTGACCGTCTCGCCGAGGCTCGGGGACGCGAGCAGGGTGCGGTAGACGTAGTCACACAGGAACGGGAACGTGGTCCCCACGCAGCCGTTGCGGGTGGGCAGGACCTTCTTCGGGTCGAACCCGACCGCCTTGGCCATCTTGACCTGGCTCGCGGTGACGAGCTTCAGTTCGGACATCCGGTTGATGACCACGTCGCGACGGTCGAGCGCCGCACTCTGGTTGCGCACCGGGTTGCTCGCGTCGGGGTTCTGCACCAGCCCGGCCAGCATGGCGGCCTGGGCCAGGTTCAGCTTCGCGGCGCTGGTGGAGAAGTAGTGGCGGGCGGCGGCCTCGACGCCGTACGCGCCCTCGCCGTAGTAGGCGATGTTGAGGTAGCGCTCGAGGATCTCGTCCTTGGAGAACTTCTTCTCCAGGGCGATCGCGTAGCGCAGCTCCCGGATCTTGCGCTCCATCGTGGCCGCGCGGGCGTCCTTGACGCACGCTTCGTCGGCCTTGACCTCACAGGCTTCGATCTGCACCATCTTGACGTACTGCTGGGTGATGGAAGAGCCACCCTGGGTGCCGCCGTCACTGGTCGAGTTCCGCACGAAGGCGCGCAGGGTGCCCTTGAAGTCGAGGGCCCCGTGCTCGTAGTAGCGGTGGTCCTCGATCGCGAGCTGGGCCTGACGCATCACCGGGGCGATCTGGTCGAGCTTCACCGGGGTGCGGTTCTCGGAGTAGAAGTAGGCCAAGGTCTGGCCGTTGGCCATCAGCACCCGGGAGCGCGTCGGGGGGGCCGGGGTGGAGAGCTCAGCGGGCAGGGCGTCCAGCTCGGTCGCCGCTGCCTTCGTGCTCACGCCCGCCATCCCGGCAAACGGAACGAACAGGCCGGCGATCAGGACACCCGCCAAGACGCTGACAATGGCGAACATCACCAGCGAGTAGGTGACGCTACCGGCGCGCTTGGGGCTGAAGGGCATAGCACGAGGGTACGTGAGGATGCCGGACGTTCCGAACTCTCGGTCCCGCCAATCCGATCGCGTCGCCACCCCGAACTACTGCTGTTGACTCCCCCAGGTCACGAAGCGACATACATCTCGGCCTGACGTCTAGTCAGGTCACGGGACCATTCGTACCATACGAGTGACTGCGCCGACGGGCCCGGGGAGCCCGGCACAGTTTCTCAATCCGAAGGGGAAGACCCGTGGTTGCAATGCCGAAAGACGACTGGACCGTGCACGCCAAGTGCCGCGGCATGGAGGACGCACTCTTTCCGGACGCGTCCGACCAGAAGAGAGCTCGCCTCGTGTGCTCCGGCTGCCCGGTGCGGTTCGAGTGCCTCGCCGAGGCGCTCGACAACCGCATCGAGTGGGGTGTCTGGGGCGGGATGACCGAGCGTGAGCGTCGCTCCCTGTTGCGACAGCGGCCCGACGTAACCTCCTGGGCCAGCGTGCTGGTCGGCAAGGGTGGCTCGTCCAACGCCAACGCCAACGCGACCGGGACTCAGGCCCCGCCCGCCAGCAGACTGCCCACCCGCCGCAACGACACCAGGTCGGTGACGTCGGTCGGCAACGACTGAATCCTCGCCTGAGCGACATCGGGACGCACGGAGGCGAAACGGTCCAGCAGGACCGTTTCGGTTTCGATGACGCGCTTCAGGTTGGCATGTCGGCGCAGCGCCTCGCCCTCCAGTGAGGCGCTGGTCGAAAGGTCCTCAGCCAGCGACAGAGCCCGCTCGGCCGACACCGACAGCGTGCTGCTGTGAACGCGGTTCACGACCACACCCGAGAGCGGCATCCCCTCCTCGGTCAGCCGGTCGACGAAGTAGGACGCCTCCCGCAGGGCGTCCTTCTGCGCCGTGGCCACGACCAGGAAGGTCGTGTGCCGTGAGGAGAGCAGCTCGAACGTGACGCCGGCGCGCGCCCGGAAGCCCCCAAAGATCGCCTCGCAGGCCCGGACGAAGGTCTGGACGTCGGTGATGATCTGGCTGCCCAGCACCTTGTTCAGGGCCGAGGACACCAGGTTGAAGCCGACGCTCATCAGCCGGAGCGGCCCCCGGGTGGGCGCCAGCAAGAGACGCAGGAAGCGTCCGTCCAGCAGCGAGCTCAGGTGCTCTGGCGCGTCGAGGAAGTCCAGGGCCGAGCGGGCGGGCGGCGTGTCGACCACGATCAGGTCCCAGCGAGGGTGGCCCTCGACGCCGGTCAGCGCCTCTTCGTGCAGCTGGCCCAACTTCTCCATGGCCATGTACTCCTGCGTCCCCGAGAACGAGGTCGACAGGGCCTCGTAGAAGGGGTTGGCCAGGATCATCGCGGCCTTGTCGGGAGTGGAGTGCGCGTGGACGACGTCGTCGAAGGTGCGCTTCATGTCCAGCATCATGGCGTCCAGGCTGCCGCCGTTGCCGGTGTCCACCCCGTGCACCGGTCGGGGGGTGTTGTCCAGCTCACCTAGACCCAGGGACTGGGCCAGGCGCCGGGCCGGGTCAATCGTGAGGACGACGACCCGCCGACCCGCCTCCGCCGCCCGTACGGCCAGAGCTGCCGAGGTCGTCGTCTTCCCCACGCCGCCCGAACCGCAGCAGATGACGATGGTGGTCTCGAGGTCGGCGATGATCGCGTCGACGTCGAGGAAGGGGACGCTCACGCGGGCTCCGTCAGGTCCATCTGGGTACGCAGCTGGTCGGCGAAGGCGAACAGCGCGCCCTCGTCCACCCCCTGCGGGTCGAAGGCCACCTGCACCAACGGCCTTCTCAGCGCGGTCAGGCGTTCGTGCCGTTGTTGTTGCTGCTGGGTCCGGGCCGCCTCCAGCGCGAACTCCTCGGCGAGGGCGGCGTTCTGCTTCTTGGTCCAGCCCGGGACGCTGAGGGCGAAGTCCCCGGCCGCAGCAGCAGCCAGCTGGTCTTCGGTCAGCACCGTCGGACTCACCATGTTCTCGATCACCGTTCCCACCGCGA
This sequence comes from Propionibacteriales bacterium, assembly GCA_038198385.1. Classification (GTDB taxonomy): domain Bacteria; phylum Actinomycetota; class Actinomycetes; order Propionibacteriales; family Propionibacteriaceae; genus Microlunatus. Next base: position 2,282 of record JBBQAB010000046.1, on the reverse strand, counting down.
TGCCGGTGGGCGCGAGCCCGGCGATGGCCTCCTCCGTCTCGGTCACGGGCATGTCCTCCAGCAGGGTGACCAGGTGGACCACGGTCACGTCGGAGGTGAGCAGCTGCATCACCGAGTCGGCTTGGCCGCGGATGGGGCCCATCTTGGCCAGACCCGAGACGGCCTCGTGGATGTTCAGGAACTGGCCGATCCGGCCGGTGGGCGGCGCGTCCAGCACGACCGCGTCGTAGGCGTTGGGCCGGTTGGCCGGACCCCGGCGTACGGCCTCGTAGACCTTGCCGGTCAGCAGCACGTCGCGCAGGCCCGGCGCGATCGAGGTGGCGAAGTCGATGGCCCCGAACCGGTCGAGCGCCTTGCCCGCCAGCCCCAGGTGGTAGAAGGTCTCGAGATATTCCAGGAGCGCGTCCTCGGCGTCGATGGCGAGGCCGAAGACGCTGCCGCCGGCGGGGGTGCGGGTCAGCCGCCGCTCCTCGTCTCCCACCAGCGCGGGGACCCCGAACAGCTCGGCGATACCGTGCCGACCCTCGACCTCGCACAGGAGCACCCGGCGACCCTCGGCGGCCAGGGTGCAGGCCAGGGCACCCGCGATGGTGGTCTTGCCCGTCCCGCCCTTGCCCGTCACGATGTGCAGCCCGTTGCGAGGTCGCCCTCCCCGCGCCGGCGCCGTCGCCTTGCGGCTGGCGGTGCTCGGGCGGCTCACGGCAGGTCCGTCACGGCGATGCCGGCGTGGGCCCGGTAGCGCCGGTTGATGGCGATGAGGTTGGCGGTCAGGGCCTCGACCTGGCCCGCGAGCCGCAGCCGGCCGGCGTAGACGCCGCGGGCTCCCGGAATCGCGGTGGCGAGGTCACAGACCACGTCCACGGCCTCACGGTCCTCACCCAGCACGAGGATGTCGCCGCCGATGGTGTCGAGCTCGGGGTCGTCCAGCCGGACTGCGCTGACGTGGTGGAACGCGGCGACCACCTGCGAGCGGGGGAGGATGGCTGCCGCCTCCTGGGCGGCGGACCCGGCGGGGACGGTCAGTCCGTAGGGGCCCTGCTTGTCGAAGCCGAGCGGGTTCACGCAGTTGACCACGATCTTGTCCGCCAGCTCCTCGACCAGGCCGCCCAGGAGCTTGGCGTGACCCTCGTAGGGCACGGTCACGACCACGAGGTCGGCCCCGGCCGCGTCGGCGTTGGAGCCGCCCCGGACGTCACCGACCTCGGCGTACGCCTCCGCGACCTGCTCCGCGCGGGCCGGGTCGCGGCTGCCGATCACGACCGCATGTCCGGCGGCGGCGAAGCGCCGCGTCAGGCCTCTGCCCTGAGGCCCGGTGCCGCCCAGAATGCCGATCAGCGTCATGCGCTCGATAGTAACGACACCCACCGCCGGACCCGCTTGCCCGCCGCCCGGCCCGCCGCCGGTCCACCGGTACGGACGACCTGCGCCCACGGCCGGAGCCGACGGCGAGGGAAAGTGTCAGGGCGGACGGTCATCATCAGGGGATGACGACATCACCTGCTTCCCCGGACCGTCCGCGCATCGACACCCCGATCGTGGTGCTCGACACCGCGGACCCGTCCGGTCTGGCGGCCTTCTACGCCGGGGTGCTCGGCTGGAGCCGCACCCGGGACGAGGAGGACTGGTCCGAGATCGCCGGACCTGCCGGGCAGCGCTACGCCTTCCAGCTGGCTCCCGGCCACCGCGCCCCGACGTGGCCCGACGACGCGGTCCCGCAGCAGTTCCACCTCGACCTGCACGTCGACGACGCCGAGGCCGCGGGTGCCTTCGTCGTTGCCCTCGGGGCCCGGCACCTAGAGGGGAAGGGCGAGACGGGGGACTTCGAGGTCTACCTCGACCCCAGCGGTCATCCCTTCTGCCTCTGTGTCTGATCCTCTGCCTGTGCGTCTGACCCGGGACCAAGTCGACCCGGCTCTGTGACGGACGGTGGACACCGGCAGCCCGGACCCGGGTGTCGGCGGGGGCAGGTGGGCGCGTTCGGTCCTGGTCGCGCGGCGGGAGGTCGGGTCCCGGCTCCCTACACTGAGGCCATGACGAAGTGGGAGTACGTGACCGTTCCGCTGCTGGTGCACGCGACGAAGCAGATTCTGGACAACTGGGGACAGGACGGGTGGGAGCTGGTGCAGGTCGTGCCGGGACTCAACCCCGAGAACCTGGTGGCCTACCTCAAGCGCCCGATCGCCGCGGGCTGATGGTCGGCCCCTCCGAGCGTCTGACCGAGCTCGGCCTGACGCTGCCACCGGTGGCCAAGCCGTTGGCCGCCTATCTGCCTGCCGTCCGGT
>JBBQAB010000045.1:0-2265 GCA_038198385.1 Propionibacteriales bacterium | reverse complement strand
GTAGAAGATGACCCGCTGCAGCCGGCCGATGATGTAGCCGGACTTGGCCAGCTGGTCCTCACCCTCGGCGTCGAGGTTGACCGAGTCTCGCCCCTTGGGGACCCTGGGCAGCAGGTGCCAGTCGTTCGGGTCGATCTCCACCATGTGGTAAATGCCCGGGTAGTCGCCGACCTTCATCTCGGCGAGCCGGAAGTCGGCACCCTTGCCGGTGTGGCCGGGGACGATGTCGTCGATCACCATGCCGAGGTGCCCCGCGGCGACCTCAGTCATGGTCCGGAACTCCGCCTCGGTCCCGAACGCGTCGTCGATCTGGGTGCTGATCCGGTCGAAGTGCCCGTCCACGCTGGGGCTGGGCTCCCAGCCCACGATGCCGCCGGCTCGCTTGACCGGGCCGGTGTGCAGGCCGTCGATGCCGATGGCCTCGAACGCCGCCCAAAGGTCCTCGTCGCCCAGGGTACCCAGGAAGGAGGTCCCGGGCTTGGTGATCATGGAGATCGGGTAGGCCGTGAACCAGACCGACGCCTTCTCGATGGCGGCCCGGGGGTCCGGGTTGGCAAAGGGGTTCTGCCACATGCTGCCCTGGCCCGAGAACTGCTTCGCAAACTCGGTGGCGTCGGCCAGCATCGACTGGTCCGTCAGCCAGGTCACGTAGTCCGGGTTGTCCCCCGACGGCTTGCCCGTGCGCTCAATCCGCGGGATCCGGGGGAAGAGCCCCCGCAGCCGACCCCGCGGTCGGAGGCGCTTGGGACGCGAGGGGTAGAAGTGTTCGTCATAGGTGATCTCGCTGGGCTCATGAGACTCAGCGGCCTCGTGGTCAGCGGCCTTGTCGCTCATTGGTCTCCTGTTCCAGCCCGGGGCCCGCGCTGCACTGCGGACTCCCGAAACGTTAGTGCACCGGGCCCACCCCGGCCGACCGGGAGGCTGACGCGGACCGCAACGCACATCAGACTCGGGCCCGCGAAGAGACGCACGCCCCACCCATTGACGACGAGCCCGTGAGGGGTCCACGATGCGAAGTGGCCGAGCCAGGTGACGCTCTCTCCCCCACCGCCGCCCGCCCGCCGCGTGCCCGCACCCGCGGGCCACGACCTGGTCCGGGCCGGGATCTAAGAGGAGAGAGATGACCCTGCACCGTACGCGAGTGGCCGGTCTTGCCGTAGCCGCGTCCCTGATGGCGCTCAGCCCTGGGCTGGCCACCGCCACCACCCCGCACGCACCCGCACCCGCGCCCCGGGTGTTGACCAACAAGGTGGTGGCCCCGTTTAACCTGGCCCTCCACCGCTCACGGCTCTACGTGGCCGACGGCGGCACCTCGACCGTCTCGCGGGTCAAGGCCGACGGGTCCCTGGTCACGGTGGCCAGCGGCCCGGCCGGCGGCGAGGTGGCCGGGGTAGACGTCTCCCGGGACGGCCGCTATCTGGCCTACAGCTCCACCACCCACCCGGCGGAGGAGGTCAACGCAAACGGCACCGTCACTGTGCTCGGACCCTACGGGTCGCGGCAGACGGTCGATGTGGCCGCGTACGAGGCCTCGGTCAACCCCGATCACATCCTGCAGTACGGGGTCAAGAACCCGAGCACCTGTGTGAAGGACGCACTGACCGCCGCCCACGTGCCGGTCAGCTATCAGGGCGCGGTCGACTCCCACCCCTACTCGCTGGCCGCCTACGGGCGCCGGGCGTGGCTGTTGGCAGACGCCGCCGGCAACGACCTGCTCCGCATCAGCCGGTCGGGGAAGATCTCGACGGTGGCCGTGCTGCCCGCACAGAAGGCCGTGGTCACCGCCCAGGCCGCAGCGGCCCTGCACCTGCCCGACTGCGTGGTCGGGGTGACCTACCGGTTCGAGTCTGTCCCCACCGACGTCGAGGTCGGACACGACGGCTGGCTCTACGTCTCGACCCTCGCCGGTGGCCCGGGCGAGCTCGGCGCGCGCAGCAGCGTCTACCGCGTCAACCCGAGGAACGGACACGCGACGCGCCTGGCCACCGGACTGGCCGGGGCCACCAACCTGGCCCTCGGCCGACACGGCGAGATCTACGTAGCCGAGTTCTACGCCGGAACGGTGGCGGTCCTGCGGCACGGCAGGGTGACGTCGCGGATCGCTGTTCCCGGCGTCGTCTCGGTCGAGACCGACGGCGGACGGCTGCTCGCCGGGACCTTCGCCGGCGGGCCCGACAAGCCCGGTACGGTCGTCGAGATCAGCCACGGGCGGGTCCGGGACCTCTGATCCTCGCAGACTGGCTGAGTCGTCCGTTCCGTCGTGCG
>JBBQAB010000044.1:0-4128 GCA_038198385.1 Propionibacteriales bacterium | reverse complement strand
CCCGTCGGGCCGTCGCCAACGCCCGGCAGGCCAACCGCGACTCCGCGGCCACGCCCGCCTGACCCATGACTCGGGCGGCGACGCCCGGGCCCCGCCACCACCGCCCACTCCGTCACTACCCACCCGGGCCGACCTCGGTCGGACCCGCAGCTCCACCGCACTCGCTGCCCTGCGCAGCACCCCTTGGGTACGGCATCCAGCCGCTCACCCCTTCGAGAGGAAGCAACGATGATCAAGAACAACCTCACCCGGTCCCTGTTCGCCGGCGCCCTGCTGCTCAGCATGGCGGCCTGCGGCGGCGGCTCCGGTGGCGCGGCCCCCGCGGCCTCCGGTGCGGCCTCGGCCTCCACCTCCACCTCCACCTCCACCGGTGGACAGGCTGGCGGCACCATCGCCATCATCACGGTCGACCCGTCCAACCCGTACTGGAAGGCTGAGGTCGACACGGCCAAGAAGTCGGCCGAGGCGCTGGGCTACAAGACGACGACGGCGGCGCACAAGAACCAGCCCGACCAGCAGAACACCATCATCGAGACCGCGATCAACGACAAGGTCGCCGGCGTCATCCTCGACCCGGCCGGTGCCGACGAGAGCGTCGCCCCGGTGCAGAAGCTCGTGGACGCGGGCATCCCCGTCGTCCTGGTCAACGCCGAGATCAGCAAGACCGGGCTGGCCAAGTCCCAGATCGTCTCCAACAACGCGCAGGGCGCAACGGTCGGGGCCGAGGAGTGGGCCAAGGCCATGAAGTACAAGGGCACCTACGTCGAGCTCCTGGGCAAGCCCAGCGACAACAACGCGCAGGTCCGCTCGGACGGCTACAAGTCGGTCATCTCGCAGTACCCCGACCTCAAGAAGGTCGGTAGCGAGATCGCGAACTGGGACCGCCAGGAGGGCCAGCAGAAGATGGAGTCGCTGCTGTCGAAGAACCCGAACGTCGACGGGGTCATCGCCGGTAACGACGAGATGGCGCTGGGGGCGATCAACGCGCTGAAAGAGAAGGGCAAGCTCAGCAAGGTCAAGGTGCTCGGCTTCGACGGCAACCAGGACGCGGTGAACGCAGTCAAGAACGGCACCATGGTCGCGACGGTGCTGCAGCCCATCGTGGAAGGCACCGAGAAGGCCGTGGCCCAGCTCAACGGCGTGATCACCACCGGCGCCACGGGCGTTCCGGACGAGAAGCAGGCCCTTGACTGCGTCCTGATCACCAAGGACAACGCCGACCAGGTCACGAACTTCGTCATCTCGAAGTAGTCCCGAGCCCGGAGCGGAGGTCGGCTATGATCGCGACGCCTGTCACGGTCGCCAGAGCGCCGGGGGACACCCCGGGGCCCAGCCGGCCTCCGCACCTACCGTCTCGAGGAGGCACCGTCCTGTCCACCGGTGGCTCCGAGCCCGTCGCGCACGAGCGGAAGACCGAGCTGCGCAAACGGCTGATCACCGAGGCCGTGCTGGAGGCCGGGTCGGCCACCGCGCAGGACCTGGCCGGCCGGTTCGGGGTCAGCATCGTGACCATCCACCGCGACCTCGACGAGCTCGAGCGCCGGGGGGTGGTCCGGAAGTTCCACGGCGGCGTGACCGCCCAGCCGTCCGGGGTCTTCGAGTCGCAGATGTCCTACCGGCTGGCCAGCATGGCCGCCCAGAAGACCGCGATCGCCCACGCCGCGTTGCGCTACGTCCAGCCCGGCATGTCGATCCTGCTGGACGACAGCACCACCGTGTTGAAGATGATCGACGGGTTGGCCGAGCGGGCCCCGCTGCACGTGGCCACCACCTTCGTCACCGGGCTGCGCCAGCTCAGCGAGCTCACCCACGACCACAACCTGACGGTGATCGGGATCGGTGGTCGCTACGACACCGCGCACGACTCCTTCGTCGGGGTCCAGACGAACCAGCAGGTCCGGGGTATCCACGTCGACGCGGTCTTCATGTCCACGGCTGCGGTCTCGGTCACCGATATGTTCCACCAGGAGGAGCAGATCGTCGCCCTCAAGCGCGAGATGCTGAACTCCGCCAGCAAGCGTTACCTGCTGGTCGACCACACCAAGCTCGACCGGTTGGCGCTGTTACAGATCGCGGCCCTGACCGAGCTCGACCTGATCATCACCGACGCCGACGCCGACCCCGCCGTCCTCGCGGCGTGGTCAGCCGCCGGCATCGCCTTCGAGATCGCCCGTTGACCGCTCAATCCCGTACGGGAACCGGGTGGGAGCTTTCGAGGGTCCCAACTCACGACTGACATCTCTTGTGGAGGCTCACATGACGCACGTGTACAACGACCCGGCCACGTTCAAGGACGACGTGATCCGCGGCTTCGCCCTGGCCTACCCGCGCTACGTGCAGCGGGTGCCGGGTGCCTCCGGGTTCGTCCGCGCCGGCGGTCCGCTGGAGGGCAAGGTCAGCCTCGTCATCGGCGGCGGCTCGGGCCACTTCCCGTCCTACAACGGGGTGGTCGGCACCGGTTTCGCTGACGCCTGCGTGCTCGGTGACCTGTTCGCCTCCCCGTCAGCGGAGCAGGTCTACCGGATCGGGCGCGCGGCCAACGGCGGCGCCGGGGTCGTGCTGTCCTTCGGCAACTACGCGGGTGACCGGCTGAACTTCGCCGTCGCCGCGGACCGCCTGAAGGCTGAGGGCATCGACACCCGGATCGTCTTCGTGACCGACGACATCGCCTCCGCTGATGCGGGGGAGCAGGTCAAACGCCGCGGGATCGCCGGCACCTTCACTGTCTACAAGCTGGGCGGCGCCGCTGCCGAGGCGGGAGCCGACCTGGACGAGGTCGAACGGGTCATGAACGCGGCCAACGCGGCCACCTTCTCCTTCGGGGTGGCCTTCGACGGCTGCACGATGCCCGGCGCCGATGCGCCGCTGTTCCACGTCGAGCCCGGTCAGATGGACTTCGGGCTGGGCATCCACGGCGAGCCCGGCATCAGCTCGGCGCCGTGGATGCCGGCTTCCGAGCTCGCCGCGTCGCTGGTGGAGAAGATCCTGGCCGAGCGGCCTGAGGGGGCGAGCGGTCGCGCTGCAGTCCTGCTCAACGGGCTCGGCGCCACCAAGTACGAGGAGCTGTTCGTGCTGTGGGGCGACGTCGTGGCCCTGCTGGAGCAGGCCGGGGTCGTCCTGGTCGACCCGGAGGTCGACGAGCTGGTCACCAGCCTCGACATGGCCGGCTGCTCGCTCTCGGTCACCTGGCTGGACGAGGAGCTGGAGGGCTACTGGGTCGCGCCGGCCGAGACGCCCGCCTTCCGCCGGGGCGCGGCGGTGGTGAACGAGCGCTTCACCAAACGGCGTACGGTCCTCGACGACGTCACCGAGACCCAGGTCGAGCCGGCCAGCGAGGAGTCCCGCCGGGCCGCCGAGGTCGTGCGTCGCGCGGTCCGTGCCCTGAACGAGACCGTGGAGGAGCACAAGGAGCACCTGGGCCAGATCGACGCGGTCGCCGGCGACGGTGACCACGGGATCGGTATGTCCCGCGGGTCCACCGCCGGGGCTGAGGCCGCCGCGCAGACCGGGGGGGGGGTGCAGACCGGGCGGGCCGCGGCCAGCGCGGCCTTCGGGGACAAGGCGGGCGGCACCAGCGGCATCCTGTGGGGCCTGCTTCTCGACGGGGTGGGCTCCTCGCTCGGCAACCTGGAGGAGGTCACGCCCGCCCGGGTGGCGACCGCCGTACGAGAGTCCGCCACCAACCTCAAGGAGTTCAGCAAGGCCGAGCTGGGCGACAAGACCATGCTCGACGCGCTGTTCCCCTTCGTCGACGCCCTGAGCTCTGGTGTCGAGTCCGGGCAGCCGCTGGCCGCGGCCTGGACGAGCGCAGCGCAGGTCTGCGTGACGGCTGCGGAGGAGACGGCGTCCCTGAGCCCCAAGATCGGGCGCGCCCGGCCGCTGGCCGAGCGCAGCATCGGCACCCCCGACCCCGGAGCGGTGTCGATGGGCCTGATCGTGACCGCCATCGGCGAGGTGCTGACCGCGCCCGCTGCCCACTGACCGTTCGAGATCGAGAGAGAAGAGACCATGACCGAGACCGCCCAGACCCCCCAGCTCCGGATCGTCGGCGGGGCCGCCGCCGCCGGCAGGGCGTGCAAGTGCATCCTCAACGCGGCCCGGGGGGCCGCCCCCCCTACCGCGGGGGGG
>JBBQAB010000043.1:0-10987 GCA_038198385.1 Propionibacteriales bacterium | reverse complement strand
GGCGGCTCGGGCCGGTCGTCCCCGCTCACCGTGCCGGACACGGCCGGACCGGCCGGGGCGAAGCGCTCGGTGGTGTGGGTCGGATGCTGCGGCCGGTCGGTGGCCACGGCCCACGGGTCCTCACCGGCCGCACCGTCGCCCGGCGGGGTCGAGTCGGGCGGGCCCACCTCCGGCGTGGCCGCGCTTGGCGCGGGGGTCTCAGTCCGAACGGGGGTGGCAGGCGGAACGGGGGTCGGCGCTGGCGCTGGGGTCGGCGACATCTGGTCGATGCGGCGGGCCGCTTCGGCGGCGTCGATACGCCCCGCCGCCAGCTCTTCAAGAATCGCAGTCATGACGGGATCGGTACTCATGGAGTAAACGTAAAGCTAGTCTTTCCAGAATAGAAGGTCTGAGGCAAATTCCTTAAACACAGCCCGTGGCGGCGAGGGGCGCGGCCACCAATGTGGCGGAGAAGATGCGTGCAGCATGCATCTAGTTGTATGGTTGCGTCATGCAAACTGTTCGTGACCTGGAACGCCACCTGGGGATGGAGGTCGACGACCGCTCGAAGCCCTCGACCCCGGCCGTCGACTCCGTGCTCGACGCCTTGATGAGCATCGGTCGGCTGATGCGGAACCGCACTCAGGGTGACCAGCTCGACCCCGGCACCTTCTGGCTGCTCAAAACCCTGCTCGGGTCCGGCTCCCTGCGGGTGACCGAGCTCGCGGCCTGCGCCGGCCTCGACACCTCCACGGTTTCGCGGCACGTCACCCAGCTCGACCGCGCCGGCCTCATCGTCCGTACGCCTGACCCGCAGGACGGCCGGGCCCAGCGGGTGGAGCTCAGCGACCTCGGCCGGACCCAGCTGCACCTCTCCTTGACCCAGCGGCGGGCCCTGCTGACCCGCAGCCTCGACGGCTGGGACGACGACGACGTCCACCAGCTCGACACCCTTCTGGCCCGCTTCGTGGGCAACATCGAAATTCTGACCGCAGAACTGGAGCAAGCATGAGCAAGTACGCACCTCGTCGGGCGTTGATCGAGGACGAAGGCTCGGGAGGCTCGGTCGCGACCGTCCCCCGCGATGCGGAGGTCGCCCTCGAACCCGCCACCGCAGCGCCGGCCGGCGCTGCCGCGTCGGCCACCGGGGCTCCGACGACGGACAACTACCTGAGCCACAATCAGATTCTCGTGGTCATGGGCGGGCTGATGGCGGGCATGTTCCTCGCCGCGCTCGACCAGAGCATCGTGGGCGTCGCCCTGCCCAAGATCACCTCCGACCTCGGCGGACTGAGCAAGCTCTCCTGGGTCGTCACGGCCTACCTGCTCACCTCGACGGCGGCTACGCCCCTGTGGGGCAAGATCTCCGACCTGCTCGGCCGTCGCCCGATCTTCCAGTCCGCCATCGTGGTGTTCCTGGTCGGCTCGGTCATCTGCGGCTTCGCCAGCCCCCTGGCCTCGGCGCTGAACATCTCCGGGATCGACATCATGATCGCCGGACGCGCCGTTCAGGGTCTCGGTGGCGGCGGGCTGATGTCGCTGGCGCTCGCCGTGATCGGCGACGTCATCCCGCCGCGTGAGCGGGGCAAGTACCAGGGCCTCTTCGGCGCCGTCTTCGGCGTCTCCTCGGTTGCCGGTCCGCTCCTGGGCGGTCTGTTCACCGACCACCTCGGCTGGGAGTGGATCTTCTTCATCAACCTGCCGATCGGCCTTGCGGCCCTGGTCATCACCTCGATCGCCCTCAAGCTGCACCACGTCAAACGTGAGGCGACGGTCGACTACCTCGGTGCGGCCACCATCGTCGGCTCGGTCACCAGCCTGATCCTCTACCTCAGCTGGGCCGGACCTGACCGCGGCTGGACCTCCACCGTCGGCATCGCCCTGATCGTGGCCACGGTCGCGCTCGCCGGCCTGTTCATCCTGGTCGAGAACAAGGCCAAGGAGCCCATCATCCCGATGGAGCTCTTCGGACACTGGACCTTCACCTCCAACGTCGTCTTCGCCATGATCATGGGTGTCGGGATGTTCGGCGGCCTGATCTACCTCCCCATCTACCTGCAGGCCGTTATGGGCATGTCGGCGACCCGGTCCGGTCTGGCCATGCTGCCGCTGGTGGTCGGGATCTTCTCCACCTCGATCAGCGGGGGTCAGATCATGGCTCGGACCGGTCGCTACAAGTGGATGCCGATCGCCGGAGCCATCCTGGTCGGCGGAGCCCTGTTCTCCTTCTCCCGGCTGGCGATCGACACCTCGTACCCCTACATCGCCGTCACGATGTTCTTCTTCGGGGCCGGGCTGGGCCTGACGATGCAGGTCGTGGTCACCGCCGTCCAGAACAGCGTGGACCGTCGGCACATGGGGGTCGCCACCGCCTCGGTGACGTTCTTCCGCTCGATGGGCGGGGCGATCGGGGTGGCGCTCTTCGGGGCCATCCTGAACACCCGGCTCGCCTACCACCTGGATCTGGTCGTCCCGGCGGCCGCCAAGGCCCAGATGGGCGCCGCCGCCTCGGCGATCAACGACGTGCGAGCCATCCCCGGACTGCCGGAGCCGGTCAAGACCTGGGTCCTGACCGCCGTCACCGAGGCCATGGACGACGTCTTCCTGGTCGCCGTGCCCTTCATGGTGATCGCCCTGGTCATCGCCTTGTTCATGCGGGAGAAGGAGCTGGCCGGCCGTACGCCCGCGGCCGCCGGCCCGAGCCCGGAATCGCCCGACGAGCCCATGGTCGCGGTCGGACACTGACCGTCGGGACCGGGCCCGCCGCCGGAGGCCTGCCCAGGCATCCGGCGGCGTGTCCGCTTCGGAAGAGATTAGGAAAGGCCCGTTCTCGGTGGCACATTTGGTACCGCGAAGACGCAGGATAACCGGTAGGTCGACAGCAGACCGTGGCCGGTACCCGACGAGTGAGGTCGGGACGTGAGGACCATCCACCGGTCGTCACGACGTCAACGACACGAAGGATGCGTATGGCCACCAGCACGAAATTTTTCCTGACCGGTCCGGCGACCCGCACGCTGGCCCTGACCGGCCTGGCCGCCACGCTGCTGCTGAGCACCACGCTCGCCGCGTGCGGCACCGTCCCGGACGCCCCCTCCGGCAGCGGCGGTCAGCAGGTGACGAAGTCCGGTCCGACCCAGTCGGGCGCCGGGACCCCCACCGCCACCCCGACCACTCCCCCGGTGTCGTTGACCAGCAACGTGAAGGACGGGGCGAGCAAGGTCGCCGTCGACACCCGGGTCGCCGTCAAGGCGTCCGCGGGGACCCTGACCAAGGTCACGATGACCTACCAGGGGGTCGACGCCAAGGGTGCTGCCGTCAAGGGCACCGTCGCCGGCGCGCTCGCCAAGGACGGGAGCGGTTGGAAGTCCACCGACCGTCTGGAGCCGGGTTCGACCTACACGGTGACCATGGCGGGCAAGAACGCCGAGCAGCAGGCCACGACGACGACGTCGACCTTCGCCACCGAGGCCCTCACGCTGCAGCAGCAGACCTTTCCGACTGTCTATCCCCTCCAGGGGTCCACGGTGGGGGTGGGGATGCCGGTGATCGTGAAGTTCGACGTCCCGGTCACCGACAAGAAGGCCTTCCAGAAGAACCTGCACCTGAGCGTCACCCCGGCCCAGACCGGGAGCTGGCACTGGTACTCCGGCTCCGAGGTGCACTTCCGGCCCCGGACCTACTGGAAGCCGGGCAGCACGGTGTCCCTGAACGCCGACCTGAACGGTCTGGCTGCCGGGAACGGCGTCTACGGGCAGAACTCAGCCTCGACCTCGTTCACCATCGGTCGCTCGCTGGTGACCAAGGTCAACCTCCAGACCGACGTGGCCAAGGTCTACCGCAACGGCTCGCTCCTCCGCACCATCCCGGTCAGCGGCGGCAAGGACGGTTGGCTCACCCGCAGCGGCACGAAGCTCATCATGGACAAGCTGGCCCAGACGCGGATGACGAACCAGATGATCGGGGCCAAGGAGGCGTACGACCTCAACGTGAAGTACGCGATGCGGATCACCAACTCCGGTGAGTTCCTGCACGCTGCCCCCTGGAACACCGCCAACCTCGGCCGGCGCAACACCAGCCACGGCTGTGTGGGCATGAGCACCGCCGACGCGGCCTGGCTCTTCAACCGGGTGATGGTGGGTGACCCCGTCGTCACGACCGGGACCGGTCGCGGCATCGAGCCGCTGAACGGCTACACCGACTGGAACGCCTCCTTCGAGACCTACCTGAAGGCGTCCGCGATCTGAGGTTCGAGCTCGTCGAACCACAACAGCGCCCCCCGACCGGCCGGTCGGGGGGCGCTATCGTGCCCGGGGGCGGACCCGCCGGGGACCCGGCGGTCAGGAGACGCGGCGCGGCACCGCCCAGCGGATCGGCCGGACCGCCGCCGGCTCGGAGGCGCCGGCCAGGTACTGGATGAAGGACTTGGTGAAGGCCAGCAGGGGGACGGCCAACAGGGCCCCCACGATCCCGCCGGAGATGATGCCGATGGCGATGGCCAGCAGCACGGCCAGCGGGTGCAGCTTGACGGCCCGTCCCAGGAGGAACGGCTGGAGGAGGTGGCCCTCGATCTGCATCACCGCGATGATCGCGGCGAACATGATGAGGGCCTTGATCAGGCCGAGGGCCACCAGGGCCACGATGACGGCCACGAAGCCCGAGACGAACGCCCCGACCAGGGGGACGAAAGCGCCGATGAAGACCAGGGCGGCCAGCGCCGGAGCCACCGGGACCCCGATGATGAGGGCGGCGACCAGGACCCCGACCGCGTCGGAGAGGGCGATCAGGATGGTGGCCCGGACGTACGCCGACAGCGAGCGCCAGCCGAGCCCGGCCGCCCGGTCCACCTTGTCCCGCGCCTCCGCCGGGAAGAAGCGGAGCAGGAAGGTGAAGATGCCGCGCCCGTCATAGAGGAAGTAGAACAGGGCGAACAGGGTGATGAAGAACCCGGCCACGAAGTGCCCGACCTGGGTCCCGAACTCGGCCGCGTACGTGCCGATCTGGCTGGTGGACTCCTTGAGAAAGGTCTGGGCCCGGGTCAGCCACGCGGTGGTGTCGAAGTACTGCGCGCCCAGGTGCAGGGGGCCGTTCTGCAGATAGGCCGACAGCTTGGTGAAGCCGGTGCCGACGTTGGTCGACAGCACGTCGGACTGGGACACGATCTGGCTGATGATCAGGGTCAGGGCCCCGGCGATCAGGAACAGACCGCCCAGGACGGTGACCGCAGTGGAGGCGGCGCGCGGCAGGCCCAGGCGGTGCAGCCGGTTGGCCACCGGGGAGAGCATGGCGGCCAGCAGGGTGGCGACCGCGAGGGGGATGACCACCTCGGACAGGTAGCCGAAAACCTGCGTCAGCCCGTAGAGCAGGCCGGCGATCAGGATGACCCGCCAGGACCAGGACGCCGCGATCTGCAGACCCCGCGGGACCGCCCGGTCGAACTCGCTGACGGGCAGCGTGACCACCTCGGTCACCGCTGGCCCAGCTCCCGGCACCGCCTCCCGGGGCAGCACCGGTGCTTCCGGGTGGGCGGGGGCGGTGGTGACCGCCACGGTGGGCCCGGCCTCCTGGACCGGTGCAGCACCCTCCTGGACCGGTGCGCCACCTTCCTGCTCCGGTGGGTCGGGTCGATGACGATCGGTACCGACCCGCGTCCACAGACTGCTGACGACGCCCATGACTCCTCTTTCCTACGAACTGATACCGCGCCAACGGTAGCCGACCGCGGGCCCCCTTCAGGCCACCCGAACGGAGGTGGTCCGCCGGGTTCGGTGGACGGATCCGGCGCTCGTTGGCGCCAGACGGCACAATGGCGCGGTGAACAGGTTGCCCAGGGTCCGCGATGCTCTGCGGGCCCGCGGCACCCTGCCCCGCGAGGTCTACGTCCTCGGCCTGATCGCCTTCTGCGTCGCCGTGGGGTTCGGGGTGCTGGTGCCCGTGCTGCCGGTCTTCGCCCGCTCCTTCGGGGTGGGCAAGCTGGAGGTCGGCGCGGTCATCTCGGCCTTCGCGCTGATGCGGCTGGTGTCCAGCCCGTTCTGCGGACGCCTCATCACCCGCTTCTCCGAGCGCCTGGTGATGGCGGTCGGGATCTTCATCGTGGCCATCTCCAGCGGTCTGGCGGGCCTGGCCCACTCCTACGTCCAGCTGCTGACCCTGCGCGGCATCGGCGGCATCGGGTCGGCCATGTTCACCGTGTCGGCGACGACCCTGCTGCTGACCTCGGTGGACGCGTCGGTCCGGGGCCGCGCGGCGGGCTTCTTCCAGGGCGGCTTCCTGCTGGGCGGCATGACCGGGCCGGCCATCGGCGGGGTGCTCTCGGCCATCTCGCTGACCGCACCCTTCTTCTTCTACGCCGCCACCCTGGCCGTCGCCGGCACCGTCGGGCTGGTGCTGCTCCGGGTGCGGAGCGAACGGGCGGGCGGCGCCCCCGACCTGCCCGTGGTCCCGTTCCGGGACGTGCTGGGCGACGTACGCTACCAGGCGGCCCTGTTCACCAACTTCGCCCAGGGCTGGACCTCGTTCGGGGTCCGGGCCTCCCTGGTGCCGTTGCTGATTGTGGAGGTGCTGGACCGTCCGCCGTCGTGGACCGGCATCGCGTTCGCCTGCGCCGCGGTGGCCCAGACCCTCGCGGTGGGCCCGGCCGGACGCTTCGTCGATACCGTCGGCCGACGCCCGGCGATGATCGGCGGCTCCGCGCTGGCTGCGGTGTCGATCATGGCGGTCGCCTTCTCCCCCTCCATCTGGTTCCTGATCGGCGCCTTGGCCCTCTACGGCGTCGCCGCCGCCTTCCTGGGCACCGCCCCGGCGGCCACCGTCGGCGACGCGGCCGGTGGCCGGGGCGGCACCGCGGTCGCGGTCTTCTCCATGTGCTCCGACATCGGCGCCATCGTCGGCCCGCTGGTGGCCGGGCTGCTCGCCGACCAGCTGTCCTACCCGGTGGCCTTCGGGGTGGGCGCGGTCCTGATGCTGGCGGCGTCCGGGATGGGGCTCCGGATGCCCCGACGGCCCGCTCCGGACCACACCAAGGACGAGGAACTTGCCCGCACCGCTGACTGACCTGATGAGCCCGGACTGGGCCGCTGCGCTGGCTCCGGTGGCCGACACCGTCGCCGAGCTGGGCGACTTCCTCCGCGCGGAGCTGTCCGAGGGCCGGGGCTACCTGCCCGCCGGTCCCCAGGTCCTGCGCGCCTTCTCCCGGCCACTGGTGGAGGTCCGGGTCCTGGTCGTGGGCCAGGACCCCTATCCGACCCCCGGCCACCCGGTGGGACTGTCGTTCTCGGTCGCCCCCGACGTCACGCCCGTGCCGCGCTCACTGCAGAACATCTACCGTGAGCTGAACGAGGACCTCGGCGTCAGCGCCCCGGCCCACGGCGACCTGAGCGGGTGGTTCGAGCAGGGGGTGCTGTTGCTCAACCGGGTCCTGACCGTACGCCCGGGCGTCTCCGGCTCGCACCGGGGGAAGGGCTGGGAGAAGGTGACCCAGCGGGCCATCGAGGCCCTGGTCGAGCGCGGCGGACCGTTGGTCGCCATCCTCTGGGGGAAAGACGCCCAGTCCCTGGTGCCGATGCTGGGGCCCGTGCCGTACGTGGCCAGCGCCCACCCCTCGCCGTTGTCGGCCCGGTCGGGCTTCTTCGGCTCCAAGCCGTTCAGCAGAGCCAACGAGCTGCTGGTGGCGGTCGGCGGCGAGCCCGTGGACTGGTCGGCGCTCGGCACCTGAGGGCCTGGTTCTCGCCGGGCCAGGCAGCCAGAGAGCCAGGCAGCCAGGCAGCCTCCCGTCGGCGTCAGCCCGCCAGGGCGTGGTCCAGGTCGGCCAGCAGGTCCTCGGCGTCCTCGATGCCCACACTGATCCGGACCAGGTCGGCCGGGACCTCGAGCTGGGTGCCCGCCACCGAGGCGTGGGTCATCTTGCCGGGGTGCTCGATCAGGGACTCGACCCCGCCCAGCGACTCACCCAGGGTGATGACCCGGGTGCGGGCACACGTCTCCAGGGCGGCCGCCTCGCCGCCTGCGACCCGGAAGCTCACCATCCCGCCGAACCGGCGCATCTGCCGGGCCGCGAGCTCGTGGCCCGGATGTGACTCCAGCCCCGGGTAGATGACCTCCGCAACCTGGGGGTGCCCGGCCAGGAAGGCGGCCACCTTCTCGGCGTTGTCACAGTGCCGCTCCATCCGTACGGCCAGGGTCCGCAGGCCGCGGAGCACCAGCCAGGCGTCGAACGGCCCGGCCACCCCGCCGATGGCGTTCTGGTGGAAGCGCAGCTGCTCGGCGAGGTCCGCGTCGGAGGTGACGAGGGCACCGCCGACCACGTCGGAGTGCCCGCCGCAGTACTTGGTGGTGGAGTGCACGACGACGTCAGCGCCCAGGGCCAGCGGCTGCTGCAGGTACGGGGTGGCGAAGGTGTTGTCCACGATGACCAGCGCGCCCGCGGCCTGGGCGATCTCGGCGATCCCGGCGATGTCGGCGACCCCGAGCAGCGGATTGGTCGGGGTCTCGACCCAGACCGCCGTGGTGGGCCGCTCCGCCACCGCCGCCGCGACGGCCTCGAGATCGGTGAGAGCCACCGGCTGCGCCTCCACCCCCCACCGGGCGTGCACCCGGGCGAACTGCCGGTAGGTGCCCCCGTACGCGTCGTTGGGGATGACGAAGCGGCTGCCGGGTGAGGCGATGGTCCGCAGCAGGGTGTCCTCGGCGGCCAGGCCGCTGGCGAAGGCGAACCCGTGCGTCGCACCCTCGAGCGAGGCCAGGCACTCCTCCAGCGCGGTCCGGGTGGGGTTGCCCGAGCGGGAGTACTCGTAGCCTGACCGCAGTCCCCCGACACCGTCCTGGGCGTAGGTGGAGGTCGCGTAGATGGGGGGCACCACCGCGCCCGTGGTCGGGTCGGGGGCCTGGCCGGCGTGGATGGCTCGGGTCGAGAAGCCGGGGGTGTCACTCATCTGGGCAGCGTAGGCCACGGAACAACCGCCCCCGACGGGGCGTTGTCGTCGTACGAGCCGTTTCGTACGGCCGAACAGAAAGGCAGACTGGCTACATGTTGTTCTCACGGATGAAGTCGACCCTCGTCGAGCCGGACCAGGCCCTCCGCGGCCGGGGCTCCTCGGTGCTGGTCAACCCGACGTTCCACGACGTCTTCGGGATCCCGGTGCAGAAGGTGCCGGACGGTTCCGAGGTCGCCTACTTCGCTCTCGGCTGCTTCTGGGGGGCGGAGAAGCTCTTCTGGAAGACCCCCGGGGTCACCAACACCGCGGCGGGCTACGCCGGCGGCTACACACCCAACCCCACCTACGAGGAGGTGTGCAGCGCGCGGACCGGCCACACCGAGATCGTCAAGGTGAGCTACGACCCGACGAAGGTCAGCTACGACGACCTGCTCAAGGTCTTCTTCGAGAACCACAACCCGACCCAGGGCATGCGCCAGGGCAACGACGTGGGCACCCAGTACCGTTCGGCGATCTACACCACCTCCGCCGGGCAGCTCGCCACCGCCGAGGCCACCCGCGACCGCTACCAGACCGAGTTCAGCCGGGCCGGCTTCGGCACGATCACCACCGAGCTCAAGCCCGAGCCGGAGTTCTTCTACGCCGAGGACTACCACCAGCAGTACCTGGACAAGAACCCGTTCGGCTACTGCCCGGTGCACGCCACGGGCGTCACCTGCAACTGAGGTCGAGCGTGAGAGATCGGGCCGTCCGGGAATGACCCGGGCGACCCGGTGTTCGTCCTGGTATGGACAGCCGCCCCCAGGAGCCGACCACCCCCGTACGCCGTGAGGCCCTGGTCGTCGGCGCGACCGGCATCGCCGGAGCCGCGATCGTCGACCAGCGGCTGGCCGTGGCCGCCTCGATCAGCCGCCACCCGGGGCACCTCGTTCGTCTTTCCGGGCAGTGAGACCCAGTGGAACGGCCTGACCGACATGACCGACGCGACGATCCTGGCCGAGCAGATTCTCTGGGCCTCGACCACCGACGCGGGCGCCGACGAGGCCTTCAACATCGTGAACGGTGACATCTTCCGGTGGCGCTGGATGTGGCCCCGGATCGCCGCTTCCTTTGGGGTCGAGCCGGTCGGGTTCGACGACCAGCCCCGGCCGCTGGAGGACCAGATGGTCGAGGCGGTCCCGGTCTGGGCCGATATCGTCGAGGCGTACGGGCTGGCCGAGCCGGACCTGGGGCGGCTCGCGTCCTGGTGGCACACCGACGCCGACCTCCGTAGCGACATCGAGGTGGTGACCGACATGAGCAAGAGCCGGCTCGCCGGCTTCACGACCCACCACCGGACGCTGGACTCGTTCCTGGCCCTGTTCGAGCGCTACCGGGCCGAGCGGCTGTCCCGATCTTCGATTGAGGCGCGGGAGCGGCTCGTCCGTCCACCCAGCGCGGGGAGGGCGACGGCGGAATACCGGCACACCCACGGCGGTTCTAAAGTCAGATAGTTGAACGATGAACTTTCTGGGACTCGTGAGGAGTACACATGCAGTTGGGGACCCTCAGCGCCGGCGGCGTGACCACGGACCCCACCTCCGGGGCTCCGTCGAGCGAGAGCCCCGTGGGCGAGGACCGCCCCACGACGCGGATCGTCGTCGTCACCGCCGGGCTCAGACAGCCCTCCTCGACCCGCCTGCTGGCCGACCGGCTGGCTCGGGCGAGCGAGGGCGTCCTGAGCGAGCGCGGGCGCCGCGTGGAGGTGGAGGTCGTCGAGGTGCGCGACTACGCCCGGGATCTGACCAACCACCTGCTGACCGGTATCCCGACGGGTGCCCTGGGCTCGCTGATCGGGCGGGTGAGCCACGCCGACGCGTTGATCGCCGTCACCCCCATCTTCAACGCGTCCTACTCGGGTCTGTTCAAGACCTTCTTCGACGTGCTGCCGATGGGGTCCTTGGCGGGCAAGCCGACTCTGGTCGCGGCCACCGCCGGGACCGCCCGCCACTCCTTGGCCCTGAATTTCGCCCTCCGGCCGCTCTTCGCCTACCTCCGGGCGGTCGTGGTGCCCACCGCGGTGTTCGCCGCCGCCG
>JBBQAB010000042.1:0-2184 GCA_038198385.1 Propionibacteriales bacterium | reverse complement strand
GTCACGCCCTCGAACGCCTCGTGCACGGCGGCCCGGGCCTGGACCGACTCGACACAGGCCGTCAGCGCCCGTCGGGTGACGCGAGCTGCCCACGGGCTCACCGCCCGCTCCGGGGCCAGGAAGTAGCGGATGGCCCCGCCGAGCATCTCGAGCTGGTCCCACGGCATCCGAGCGCCCAGTCGACGGCCGAACCGCTCCGACCGGCCGCCGAGCTGGCCCCGTCCCAGCGCGGTGAGCGCCACCGCCGTCACGGTGGGTGGCCACGGGACCTCGATGTCGAACACCCGCTCTGGTTCCGCCACGACGTCGTCGTCGGTGACGACCCGGCCGGTCTGCGCTCGCGAGGAACCGTGCGGGGGCGCGTCCCGGCCGCGATCCGTCCCCAGAGTCTGACTGGCGGCCTCCAGCGCACGGGCGAGGGCGGACCAGGACGGGTTCTGGTCGACGAACCACACGCCCCGCCCCCCGTACGCGGCGGCGAGGAGCGTCCGGTCCACCCCGGTCTGACGCGAGGCCAGCCCGGCGGTGGCGGTCCAGTGCTCCGGACCCAGCCCGACCTCATGCCGCACCGCGGCCTCCAGCCACTCGTTGACCAGCTCCGGCACCGGCCTGGCCAGCAGCCGGTCCAGCGCCGCCCGAGCGGCCGGCGAGGCGAACCGTAACCGCTGCTCCGGACCGGGCTCAGGCGCCGCCCCGGCCACGAACCTGGGCCGGGTCCGCGACCGGACCCGCTCGCGCGCGGCCAGATCCAGCAGCCGACCGCCCGGGTCGCCCGACCACGTAAGCCGGTCCGACGCCCCGGCGGCCCCCACGGCGCCGAGCGACGCGCCGCCGGGTGGCGCCAGGTCGGCCGGTAGCGACCGACGGTCGGTGCCCAGCAGGGCGACCGTCACGATCTCGGGCCAGCTCGTCGTCTCAGGCCAGCTCGTCGTCTCAGGCCAGCTCGTCATCTCGTCCAACTCGTCATCTCAGGCCGCCCGTCCGAGCAGGTCGGTTGTGAAGACCCGTGTCCCGTCGGGGTCGGGCAGCAGGCTCAGCGGCCGCAGGCCCGCCGGCGTCCACTCGCCGAACACGAGGACTGCGCCCGAGCCGGCGTACGCGATCAGTGGCCAGGGATCACCCCCCAGGTCGAGCAGCTCGACCCGGTCCCCTGCCGGGTCGACCAGGCCCCATCGAGCACCGGAGCGGCGGGGCGGGGCGGGCAGGCCCGCAAGGACGCACGGCATCCGGGAGGCCCAGGGGTCCTCGGCCAGGAGGGTGGCGAACCGGCCCCGTTCCTCGGCCACCGTGCCCGGACGCGGAGCCTCGACCAGACCTCCGGGGTCCTTGACCGAGGACCCGGCCACCGGCGCCCCGAACGACAACCCAGCCGCCGGCGCACCGACCGACAACCCAGCCGCCGGCGCACCGACCGACAACCCAGCCGCCGGCGCACCGACGAGGGCCCGGAACGACCCTGATCCCGGATAGAAGTGCAGGGGCGCCCGGATCCGGCTGCCGGCCAGCACGGTGGCGTCGAGCTCCATCCCGGGCGGGGCGTAGCTCAGGAAAAGGGCCCAGCAAGCGGTCCGGGACCCCCAGAGCCAGACCCGTCGCGTTTCGAGCCGGTCCTCCACGGTGTCGACCTGGCCCACTCCCCACCAGTCGTCGAGCACCCCAGGGCCGGCCAGCACATCAGCCTTGCTGGTCGGGTACCCGACCCGGGACCGGACGGTGGCCGCCAGCGCTGGCGGCAGGGAGGGAAGCCGCCGGTGCGCCTCGACCAGCAGGTGCACCCCGGCCAGCGCGTCCAGCACCTGGGTCGGCCAGTCCTCGGACCGGAGGTCGGCCCGCACGCCCCGCAGCAGGCCGGCCACCCCGGGGGCCTGAGCGTCCACCAGCCTGGCCGCCACCCGCTCCAGCTCGTCCGCGCCACCCTGCTCCAGCCCGGCCAGGCCGCCTCGCACCTGGTCGCGCAGCCATTGCGCGAGCTCGTCCAGTCCGGCTCCGACCCGCTGGGTGCGCGCGGCCGCCCTCTTGGCGGCGGCCTCCGCGTCCACCGGGGCCCGGGTGGCCGGGGTCCCGGTCGTTCCCCCGTCGGCCTGCTCCCGGGCGAAGCGGGGCTCCAGCCACCGACGCGCGTACGCCGGCGGATCGGCCACCTCGACGGCCCCCTCCACCCAGCGCAGCAGGAGGGCCAGCGCG
>JBBQAB010000041.1:0-7586 GCA_038198385.1 Propionibacteriales bacterium | reverse complement strand
TAGGGCACGGCGGTGTTCTCCAGCACGTGACCCACGCCGTTCGGGGAGACGC
The DNA here is from genome assembly GCA_038198385.1 of Propionibacteriales bacterium. GTDB lineage: Bacteria > Actinomycetota > Actinomycetes > Propionibacteriales > Propionibacteriaceae > Microlunatus. The sequence continues at coordinate 7,534 of JBBQAB010000041.1, read as the reverse complement.
CTTCGGTCACCTCCTCGTCCGACACCCCGCCGATCAGTGCCGACCGCGGCCCACGCCGGACCTGGGGCGGGTCGGCGTTCAGCTCCGCGACCAGGCCCTGCTCGAAGCGGCGCGGCAAGGCCAGGTCGGCTGGCAGCCGGTAGGGGTGCCAGTGCTCCGGCAGGGTGGTCGAGGGCAGCCAGCTGAACTCCCGACTGCCGGTGCGGCGCCCCTCGGCCATCGCGGCGGCGGTGTCGGCGTCGGCGGCGAGCCGGACCCCGTCGGCGCTCAGCTCCACGGCCCACATCACGTCGGCGTCCTCGTCCACCCCGAGCAGGACGTCGTCGAGCACCGGTCCGACGACCGGGCTGGGGGCGGTCGGCCACAGCACCATCGACGACCGGCCCAGACCCGTGGTCCGGTAGAGCGACCACGGTCCGACCGGCTCGTCCGGCACCGGCGGGCCGGGGTCGACCGGCGGCGGCAGCAGCACGTCGAACTCGTCGAAGCTGCTGCGGACGGTGACGCGCCCGAGGGTGGCGACGACGCCGATCCCGGGGCCCTCGTTGGCCGGCTCGGGCACCGGCACGAGGAACCAGTCGGTGGCGTGGTCGGCGACCAGCTGGATCAGCAGCGCGGTGGCCTGGTGGGAGCGGTCCGGGGGGTAGCCGCCCAGGTCGCTGGCCCGGTCCTCGATCTGCCAGACCCGGGGCAGCGGCGCGCCCGGGTAGGACAGCCGGGTCGGGATGATCTCGCGTCTGCCCGGCTCGGGCGGCGCCGGTAGCTCCGCCGCCGCGTCCCCGGAGAACCAGTCCACCTCGCCGCCCCCGTGGGCGGGCAGCTCGATGGTGGTGTCGCCGACGTCGAAGGACGCCTGGTAGTCCAGGGTCGCCGGGCGCCAGTGGTCGGTCCGCCCAGGGTCGAAGCCGCCGAGCACCGGGTCGTCCGCGGCCACCAGCCCCTGCCGCCAGGCGGCCAGCCCGTCGACCTGTCCGACGAACGCGGTCCCGTACGGCTCGGGCAGTGCCCCGGAGAACGCCGCTCCGGCCCGCTGGTCCGCCGTCAGCCCGGCGGCGACCTGGCGACCCACCCGTACGCGTCGTCCCACCGTCCACCAGTCGAGAGCGGAGCCCTCGACGATAGCCTCGGCCGGGACGACGGTCGGGTCGAGCCCGTCGACCGGCAGCAGGGGCTGGTGCGTCACCGGAATCCGCACCCCCACCGGCGTGCCCGCGTCCTCGCCTACGTGCTCGCCGAGCTGCCACTGGCGCCCGATCATCCACAGCGGGTCAGCGACCTCCTGGGCGAAGCCGCGCTGCAGGTCCCCGAACGGGGCGATCGGCTCCAGGCGCCGCAGCCACTCGTACGTCATCGCTCCTCCAGCAGGGTCGCGCCGGCCGGGGTGACCGGGTCCACCAGCAACGCGGTGGGCAGCAGCTGCCCGACCTCGGGCGGCAGCGGTTGACGGATCGAGCGCAACCGGGCCATCCGGCGGGTCCGCAGCACAGCGCCCAGGATGTCGGGCACCTGGTCGGGGGCGTCGTGGTCGGGCGGGACGACGACGAGGATCGCCTGCGGCGGCCGGGCCCGCGGGGCGTCGTAGCCGAACGCCGCCCAGGTGCTGTGCCGGCGGCTGGGCACTGTCTCGGCCCAGACGTCGGCGGTGACCAGCAGCCGGTCGGGGGCGGCTCCGCCCGCGTCGAAGGTGAGGGTCAGGTCGCGGTGGGCACTGGTCGTCAGGTCACCGGGCTGCCACAGCGGGTCGGCGTCGCTCGCCGTCGCCGGCCACGGCCGGTCGAGAGTCAGCTGCACCAGCTCCAGCCGGGCCATCGCCGGGCGTACGGCGGCCACGATCTCCAGCCAACCGGCCGGGTCCTCCACCGGCTCGGTGGTGGGAACGGCCTGCGTCGGGCAGGCCAGCGACAGTCCGAGCACACTCGGCAGCAGGGCCCTGATCCACTCGGCCAGGGTCCCGACCCCGGCCGTGGCGTCGTCGTCGCCCAGCTGGGCGAGTCGCTCGGTCAGACCCTGAAGAGCAGGGCCGGGGTCCTCGGGCAGACCCCAGGCGCCGCACAGCGCGGCGGTGTCGGCCAGGGGGGCGGCCAGCTCAGCCTGCAGGTCGGCGGCCAGGGCCCGGAGCCGGGCCAGCCGCTCTCGCAGCATCGGGGCGGCGGACGGGTCGAGCTCGGCGCCCGCGACCAGTCCGCAGAGGGCCTGCAGTCGGAGGTAGCGCGTGGCCGCCGGGCTGTCGTCGGCCGTGCCCCCGACCGCAGCCGCGGGCAGCATGACCGCGTCCGCCACGCCCAGCCCGAGGTCGGCCAGCGAGGTCGGACCGGCCGGTCCCTCCCAGGTCCAGTCCGCCGCGGAGCCGAGCTCGGCGGCCAGCAGCGCGGCCAGAGCCGGGTCCCCGACGGCGACCGGGGACCGCGGGTCGGCCTGGGCCGGGTCGGCCTGCCCGGGTGACCAGGGCAGACCCACCCGTACGGTCGTCTTCACGGTGCTGCCCGATCGCTGGGTCCGCAGCAGTCGCATCTCGGGGGGAGCCCCCAGCCCGGCGGAGGCCTCCAGCGACTCCTGCGCCGCCGCCATTCGACCCTCGACCAGGTCGTGCAGGGCATCCGCCACCAGCAGGTCGGCGTAGGCGTCGAGAGCGACCCGGAGGTCGCTCAGCAGAGCCTCGACCCCCGGCGGCAGGTCACCCGCGTCGAGCACCTGCTGCCCGTCACAGACCCGACGCCCGGCCCATTCCGGCCGGGCGGGGTAACGGTCCCGGAGCAGCAGGACGGTGGCCGGGTCACCGACCCGCCGCTCGATCTCGCGGCCGAGGGCCTCGGAGAGGTGGACCCCGGACCGGACCTGCTCAGCCAGAGCGGCCGCGGCCCGGACGCTCGCGGACGAGAGCGTCAGGTCCCACTGGGAGTCCGCCGGGTGGTGCACCGCCTGGTCGCGCAGCACCGCCGCGGTCACGGCCTGGGTGTAACCGGGGGCGTGCAGCAGTCCGGCCGTGGTCGGCGGGGTCGAGTCTGCGTTCGGCTGCAGGTCGTCGACCCAGCCGTAGCAGCCCAGGCGGGGCCGGCCCCCGGCGGTGACCAGGGTGCGGAGCCGTCGGTCGGCCAGCCCCGTCCACCAGGCGTCCGTCCGGTGTCCGGTGAGGTCGAGGACGGCCGGCAGCACCCGTTCCACGAGCTCCGGCTCCGGGTCGAGGAGCTGCTCCACCGCCGTTCGGACGTCCTCGAACTGGCGGACGACGACCGCGGCGCGGGGGTCTGCTCCGGAGACGGCCACCCGGTTCCGGGCGGACTGCGGGACCTCGCTGACCCGACCGACGTCCTGGATGGTCCCCCCGCTGGCCAGCCGGAACAGCTCATCGATGCGGTCCAGGCGGAACATCATGGCGGCATCCGACGGCGCAGCTCCGGCTGCGTTGAGCCGGGCCACCTCGGCCTGGGTCAGGACGAGAGCGTGCCGGACGAGCCGGGCCAGCACCGCCGGGGGACTGTCGTCCTGCAGCCGCCAGGCGTTGCTCTCGTCCCGCTCTTCGGCCAGCCGGACCCAGGTCGAGTCGAGGTAGACCTTCAGCAGCTCACGGTAGTCGGGGTCGACGCGCTCGGGCCAGGGCTCGACGTTGAGCAGCGGTGAGTAGAGGCGGGTGGGACCGGGTGGCCAGCTCCGCCGCACGGATGCGAACTGCTCCTCCCACTCCTGCAGGATCTGCGCCGCCGACGCACCGCCGGGGATGGAGGCGCGGAGCGCCGCGTAGAGCAGGGTCGGGGGCAGGGCCCGGGAGCCGTACGCCCGGCTCGCCGGGACGTGCTCGAAGACCTCCAGCAGTCCGCCGGCGTCGGCTCCGGCCGCGGTCGGCTGGGCGAGCGCAGCGGCCAGCAGGGGCACGTCGAGGACCGGGAGCCCGGCGAGGGTGACCTGCTCGGCCCGGGGGTCACCGGCGCGGACGCGGTCGAGCGGGGCCCGCCAGACCCAGCGGTCGTAGTCGGCGACCGGCAGCACCCCGTACGGCAGGTCGCCGAAGCGGAGCACCGGGTAGGGCCCGAACGGGTGCAGGTGCCGGCCGGCCCACTCGCCGAGGCCCCAGATCTCCTCACCGCCCCCGGCGACGTCCTTCAGGGTCCGTTGCCACAGCACCGGCCAGAGCGCCCGGGTCAGGACCGTCGCCGTACGGGGCAGGGCGTCGTCGGCGCGGGGAACCCCGGGCCAGGACGACTGGCCGAGCAGCACCGCGGCTAGCCCGCCCAGCTCACCCGGGGCGTCGTGGACGGCCTGCAACCAGGGGGCCGGGTCGGAGCCGAGGTCGGTGGTCGGGGACCCCGCCAGGGTGGTGGTCGGGGTGAGCGGGGCCAGCGGCTCGACCCGGCCGGTGTCGGCGTGGCCGGCGAACAGGCTGCCCGCCTTGCGGTCGGAGAGGTCGGGGCTGTTCGGATCGTCGTAGCCCAGGCAGAGCAGCACCTCCAGGTCCGGCCGCTCGGGACCCAGCGCGATCTCGCCGGCAAGACCCACCTGGGCCGCCGCCGCGTACGAGTTCCACCACAGCCGCGGCGTCTCGTCGGCGACCGGCTTGGCCGCCCGCTGCAGGTCGGCGTCCCGCGCGATGGTGGCCAGGTCGGGCACCAGGGTGAGCAGACGCTGCGGGGCCTCGGCCGGACCGCCCCAGATCTCCAGCGTCGTGGGCAGTCCCACCACCGGAGCGGTCAGCGGCGCGGGACGCTCGGAGTAGGCGTCGGCCGCGACGAAGCCGGTGTCGGTGCGGCTGACGGGGACAGTGCGCAGCAGGTAGCCCGCGCGGCCACCGCCGACGGCGGCGGCGAGCTTGCGGTGGGCGGCCTCACCGAGGTCGCTGGCCAGGTCCCCGCCCGCCTCGGTCCAGCAGATCGCGACGAGCTCGGCGTCGCGGGCGCTGACCGGGCCCGGCTGCCGGGCCAGCGACGGGGCGTCCGGCTCGACCCGGACCTTCAGCCGCCAGCCGGCCTCCGGGTCGCCCGCCGGCGCCTCGGGGTCGGGCGGGACGAACCGGGTCTCCAGCCGGACCGGGAGCAACACGTCCCAGCCGACCGCAGGGGGCGCTCCGGCCCGCAGCCGGACCCCGGTGGCGTCGAGGTCGGCCAGGTCGACGTCGTCCAGGGGTACGCCGACCCGAAACACCTGCCCGTCCCCGACCCGGCCGCCGTTTCCGGCGACGTAGTCCAGGATCGCCTGGGCTTTCGCCGCCGACATGGCCCCCGCCTCGGTCAGCAGCCGCTCCGGGCTGGTGACCAGCTCGTCCAGCAGTCGCTGGGGGTCGTCGGCGGGGAGCGCGGCCAGCCAGTCGGAGTAGGCGAGGAAGGACCAGGTGCTCGACGGTGGCATGCCGACGGTCTGCTCCAACCGGTCCCGGAGCTGGCCCGCGGCCCGCCGCGCCCGGTCCAGCCAGGCGCCCAGGGCGACCGCCCCGACGGCGGCGGCGTGGTCGGCCGGCTCGCCGTGCCGGCCCGGGTCACCGACCCGCAGCCAGCCGGGGATAGCGGCCAGCTGGCCCTCCAATCGGGCGACCCGCCCCTCCGCCGCGTCGACCACGTCCCGGGCGTGCCGAGTGGCGTCGTTGACGACACTCACGACAGCAGCTTCCCGAAGAAGGCCCGGACCGGGGCGTCGAGAGTGGCCTTCGCGTACGCGGCACCGTCGCCCGGTCCACCCGGCCCGGCCTGGGCGTCGGTGGGTGCTGTGAACCGGTACCCCGGCGGGGGCTCCTCCAGCACGAGCCAGTGGTCACGGCCTGCCGTCGGGGGCACCGGGAAGCCGAAGAACACCAGCTCGGGGTGCAGGGTGCCGGTCAGGTTGGGCCAGATCCGCGTGGTGTCCATCGTCGTCACGTCGGCACTCCAGTCCTCAGCTCCGCCCGGGTTCGGCATCAGGTAGACCAGCGTCGAGGGGTAGCGCCGGAACAGCTCGGTGTGCAGCACCACGACCAGCCGCGCGCCCTGCCCGTCGCGCTGGTGGACGGCGGCCCCGAGCACGGAGTCATCGGTCCACACCGGCTGTCCCGGACTGGGTGGGGTCAGGATGTCCAGCACCGGGCGGATGTCGGTCGCGGGCCCGGCGCCGCCGTCGCCGATCCGCTGCCAGAACCGCCGCAGCGGGGTCCAGCCGGTGACCAGTGGCAGGTTCCGCCACCGCAGCTCGCCCAGGGTGCGGTGGTTGGCGCCGATCAGGAAGGCGTCCACGAACTCCGGGTTGGTCTGGAGGGCCGTCACCCGATCGAGGGGCAGGTCCCCGGCGCCGGGGAGGAGCCAGTCGGGCGAGGACTCCTTCAGGAACGACCAGAGCGGGAGGTCCAGCTCCAGCGCCAGGTCCGGTGCGGCGAGCTCGGGCGCCCGGACGCCGGTGATGCCGTCGAGCACCCGGCCCACCACGACGGGTCGCTCGACCCGCGGGTCGATCCCGGCCAGCACGGAGCCGGCCAGCGCCCCGAGGTCGGCGATCGGGGCGCAGTCGAGGACGACGGGCGGTCGGTTGAGCCGCCCGACCAGCTCGGCGGCGTCCTGGTCGATCAGGTCTCCGAGTGACCCCGGGTCATCCCGCATCTCGTGGGGGAGGGCGTCCAGGGCCTCGGCCAGGAACCGGTTGCCGAGCTCTTGCAGCCGGGCCTCGGCCTCCGCCCGGCGGTCCGGGTCGGCCAGCTCGCCCAGCTCCTTCTGGCCCGGCAGCGGGTCCGGCGCCGGGACGCAGTGGGTTGCGGCCGCCTCGATCAGACCGGACAGCGACGTGGCGCCGGGCTGGGCGGCCCGGGCCAGCGCCGTACGGGGTCGCAGCATCCGCCGGGCGCCCGAGGAGAACAGAGCCGGCACCAGTCGCGAGGTGCGGCCGACGATCCGGTCCTGCGCCAGGCCGCCCGGGACCGGGAGCCGGGCGAGCATGGGGGAGAGGACGGCGAACGCGGTTACCGGGTCGCTCGGCAGCCGCCGGTTCCACTGGCTGCGGGAGGCTCGCAGCCCCAGGGAGAGATGGCGTACGCGTTCGGCCAGGGCGGCCAGGGCTCCCGCCTGCTGAGCGGCGGCGGCGGCGATGCGGTCCTGCCAGGCGATCGCGGCCCAGACGCCCAACCCGGCGCTGCCCCGGTGTCGGGGGTCGACCCGCACCTGGTGCCGCCAGCCGTCGGCAGGAACAGGGGTGCCGGGGGCGACCCAGGGCTCGTCGTAGCGCGGCAGCCCGAGCACCCACCGGCCGGCGCTCTCGCTCAGGGCGGCCAGGGTCTCGACCTCGGCGGCGACGTCGTCGGGAACCGCCTCGGCTGGGGGCTGGACCACCGCGCAGAGAGCACCGCCGAGCCGTAGGACGGGATCGGGACGTCCGCGTACGGTGACCGAGGCCCGCCCGAACCCGGCGTCGGTCAGAGTCTGCTCCTCGGTCGCCGACAGCGGGTTCAGGCGCTGGGCGATGGAGGCGAAGTCGTCCGGGTCGTTCCGGGTCCGGAACTGCCAGTGGTCAAAACAGGGCAGCGTGACCTCGTGGGCCCCGGTCCAGGCCGGCCGGGGTGGCTGGTGTCCCTCGCCCGCCACCACCGACG
>JBBQAB010000040.1:0-3489 GCA_038198385.1 Propionibacteriales bacterium | reverse complement strand
TCCCGGTCCACCGACCACGGGGCGACCTTTAGCCACCCCACCAAGATCTCCACCGGCTCCAAGAACGTGCAGTTCGCCGACATCGCGGTGACCAGCGACGGGTCGGTCTACATCGCCTACCGCCAGTTTGACAGCTCGCGCGGCCACCAGGTCAACCAGATCGCCTACGTCGTGTCCCACGACGGCGGCAAGAGCTTCAGCAAGCCAGCGACGGCGGCGTTCTTCGAGCCGTTCGACGCGGCCGACTTCGCCGGCGACCCCGCGGCCGCCGCCGCGGCCCACGACCGGGCGTACGAGAACGCTGACGGCCCCGAGTCCGAAGCCGCCGAGGCCTCCGTCGGGGACAGCCGCGACTGCGGCTCCGGCCCGCTGGCCTGCCAGAGCGGCTTCGTGTTCTTCCGGCACGACAGCCAGCCACGGATCACGGCAGACCCGAAGGCTGCCGACCAGCGGGTGTACCTGGCCTACGACGCGACGATCCCCGGCACGGAACAGGCGTCGCAGACGACCTATAACACCGCCGACCCGAGTGGGTCGACGCTGCGGGTCGGCCAGGGTGGCATCTACTTCGCGACCCTGACCGGCTCGACCTGGTCCGCCCCCAGCCTGCTCGCACCGACGCCCCGGGGGCACCAGCTGTTCCCCGACATCAATGCCGACGGCGGCATCCTGCACGCCGTGTGGCACGACAGCCGCAACGACCCCGCGTACAGCGTGCAGTACCCGGCCGGCAACAACGGAGGCGCTCGCGACGCCCAGGGTTTCGCCACGGCAACCGAGGGACTGGACACCTACGGCGCCTCCACCCCGACCAGCGCTGTGTCGTGGGACGTGACCCGGCTGTCTGAGGCCAGCCAGATGCCCAACCGGGAGATGTTCGGCGACCGGCGGGTGCCCTTCCACGGGGACTACAACTACGTGTCCTCGGTCGGCTCCTTCGCCTACAGCGTCTGGACCGACACCCGCCAGGTCAGGGCGGGGGATGACCCCCGATACCTCGGTGGTGAGGGCTTCGACGTCCTGCAGTGCCGGACGGCCAACGGCGCCGGGACCTTCGGCGCCGACACCTGTCCCAACGCTGGCGGGCTCGACCAGGACATCTACGGCCGGGCCACGACGGGCTGACCCAGGTCTATCTTGCCGGGCCGAAGACGGAACGGGTGGTGCCTCACGGGAGCTGACCCCGTGGTGCACCACCCGGGTGCCTGCTCGCTGGTATTGCTCGTGGTCCGCCAGCTCGGGTCAGGCGCGCGGCCGGCCGACTCAGGCCGGGCTGAGCAGGGGACCCAGGTCCTCAGGTGCAGCTTCGGGGTGTAACGAGCCCAGGCTCTGGATCCGTCGCCGGACCCGCTGCTGAGTGCTGTCGTCCCAGCCGCCGAGTCCGGCCTGGATCCGGTGCAGGTCCGTGAGACCGAGGAGTGCTTCGGCCTCGGCGGCGTTGGCCCCGTCGATGAGGGCCTCAACGGCCATCAGCAGCGGCAGGTAGGCGCGACGTGTCCCCGGTCGGGGCCAGGCCCCGTCGAAGGGTCCGGCGACGGTGAAGGGCAGGTCGGCTTCGATCAGGACCGACAGCTGCTCGACCAGCTCGGCCGTGTCGGTCGGCTCCCCGCTCTCGGGGCCGAGCATCCCGCGCAGGCCGGCCGCCTCGACCACCTCCACGGCCGCAACCCAGCCGGGCGCCCGGGGCAGTCCGACGAACACGCTGACGTCGGGGTCCAGGCCGGCGGCGGCCGACACCACCCGGGCCGCGTTCTCGGCCAGGCCGTCCAAGTCCCGCAGCACCGTCTGGACGGCGACCACCCGGACGCCGGGGACCTGCCGCCGGGCCAGCGCCACCAACCCGCCGGCTCCGCCCGCGACTCGGACCGTGACCTTCGTGCGATCGTCGACGTCGGAGTGGCGGCCGAGAGTGACGAGCTGCTCGTCGCGAACCACCAGCGGGCCGAACAGGTCCGCGTGGTCGTCCCGAACGATCCGCCGGTGGCTCGCAACGACATCGTCAGGGGAGTTCGTCAAGCCGTCGGTGAGCAGGCTGGTGTTGTCGAGCAGCCGGTCGAAGAGGAGCATGGGGGGAAGGCTAGACCGCGCCCGCCGGACCGCTCGACCCCGTGGGGTCCGACCGGACCCCCAGGTGGTCAGCCACGGGCTGGCCCAGCCCGGCCGGGTAGGTGACCCCGGTCAGCTTCTCGGAGGCCCGCCACAGCTCGGTGGCCAGGGCGACGTCGGAGGCGGCCGCGGTGCGACCGACCAGGGTGGGGTAGCCCCGCATCTCGCTGCGCCCGTCCGGACCGACGTAGCTGGCGCCCGGCAGGTCCTGGGTGGCCGCGTACAGGGTGGGGAGGGCGCCCATCTCGTCGCTCTGGGCCAGGAAGTGGTTGGCCACGGCGCCGACCTTGCCGACCACCGGGTTGCTGAGCCCGCTGATCAGGTTGGTGGCGGCGTAACCGGGGTGGGCGGCGAGGGCCCGCACCGGTGACCCGTCGTTCTGCAGCCGACGCTGGAGCTCCAGGGTGAAGAGCAGGTTGGCGAGCTTGCTCTGGCCGTACGCCCCGAACCGGCTGTAGCGGCGACGCTCCCAGTTCAGGTCGTCCAGGTCGATGTGTCCGGCCCGGTGGGCGCCGGAGGACACGGTGACGACCCGGTCGGTGAGGTGCGGCAGAAGGAGGTTGGTCAGCGCGAAGTGGCCCAGGTGGTTGGTCCCGAACTGCAGCTCGAACCCGTCCCGAGTGGTACCCCGCGGGACGGCCATGATCCCGGCGTTGTTGACCAGAAGGTCGAGAGGGCCGTCCCAGGCTTCGGCGAAGGCCTGCACCGAGGACAGGTCGGCCAGGTCGAGCCCGCGCACCTCGACGCGTCCCTCCATCTCGGCGGCGGCTGCCGCCCCGCGTCCGAGGTCCCGGACCGCCAGGATGACGCGGGCCCCGGCGCCGGCGAGCGCGCCCGCCGTCACCCGGCCCAGTCCGCTGTTGGCCCCGGTGACCACGACGGTCCGTCCGGTCTGGGAGGGAAGGTCGGCGATGCTCCAGTTCATCTGACCACTCTAGGTCGACCGGGCCGGGACCCGACCAGGCGGCGGCCTCTCGTATCACCACGGGCGGAGACCGCTCCTGTCGGGCAGGGGGCGGAAGCGCCGCCCCCGTCTTTCGGCTTGACGACCAGGGGTGCGCAATGACGGTGCAGGACGAGGCGGACGTGGCGTTGAAGGGGCGGCACGCGGCGATGTGGGCTCTGGGGGACTTTCCGGCCGTGGCCCGTGAGGTCGTACCGGGCCTGGGCGCCGTTCTAGCGACAGCTGCGGCGCCTCGTCCGGGTGACCGGGTTCTCGACGTGGCCGCCGGGGCGGGCAACGCCTCGCTTCCGGCCGCCCGGGCAGGTGCCCACGTCGTGGCCTCTGACCTGACCCCCGAGCTGATCCAGGCCGGTCGGGTGGAGGCGGGGGCGGCCGGCCTCGATCTGGAGTGGCGGGTCGCCGACGCCGAGCACCTGCCG
>JBBQAB010000039.1:0-9911 GCA_038198385.1 Propionibacteriales bacterium | reverse complement strand
CGAGGGCCGGCGCGAGCTTGCCGGTGGCGATCCGCCCTGCGGGCAGCAGGACGATGGGCAGCATGCCCGCCTTGGCCGCGTACGCCGCTGCCGAGGCCGAGGTGTTGCCGGTGGACGCACAGACGACAGCCTGGGCCCCCTCCCGGGCCGAGACACTCACCGCCACGGTCATGCCGCGGTCCTTGAAGGAACCGGTGGGGTTGGCCCCCTCGACCTTGACCCAGACGTCGGACCCCAGCAGCTCCGAGAGCGCGTCGGCCTCGACCAGCGGCGTGCTGCCCTCACCCAGGCTGATGACGGGGTCGCCCTCGGCGAGCGGCAGCCACTCGCGGTAGCGCGCGACCAGGCCACGGGCCGGCCGGCGGCGGGTGGCCACCGGGGCCGGGGTCGACGGGTTCTGGCTCATCTCACTCACCTTCGACTCTCATCACACTGGTGACCTCACGGACCGCGTCGAGCCCCCGGAGCGACTCGACCGTGGTGCTGAGCGCAGCGTCGCTGGCCCGGTGGGTGACGATCACGAGCTGGGCTCCGGCGCCCCGGCCGTTCTGTCGGACGGTCTGGATCGACACCGCGTGCTCGGAGAACACCTGCGCGATGCTGGCCAGCACGCCGGTGACGTCGGCGACCTCCAGGCTGAGGTGGTAGCGGGTGAGCACGCTGCCGATGCGGGTGACCGGGCGGGCGGCATAGCTGGACTCGCCCGGACCGACGGCTCCCCGTACGCGGTTGCGGGCCACCGTGACCAGGTCCCCCAGCACGGCACTGGCCGTCGGGGAGCCACCGGCGCCCGGTCCGTAGAACATCAGCCGGCCGGCCGAGCGGGACTCCACGAACACGGCGTTGTAGGCCCCGCCGACCGAGGCCAGCGGGTGGCTGCGGGGAATCATCGCCGGGTGCACCCGGACCGATACCGTGCGCTCAGTCTCCGGGTCCTCGGGGGTCGACAGCTGACAGATGGCCAGCAGCTTGACGACGCAGCCGATCTCCCGGGCCGAGGCGATGTCGGACGAGGTGACCTCGGTGATGCCCTCGCGGTAGACGTCGGCCCCGGTGACTCGGGTGTGGAAGGCCAGGCTGGCCAGGATCGCCGCCTTGGCGGCAGCGTCGAAGCCCTCGACGTCGGCGGTCGGGTCGGCCTCGGCGTAGCCGAGGTCCTGGGCCTGGGTCAGCGTCTCGGCGAAACCGGCGCCCTCGGAGTCCATCTTGTCCAGGATGAAGTTGGTGGTGCCGTTGACGATCCCGATGACCGAGGTGATCTCGTCCCCGACCAGCGACTCGCGGAGCGGTCGGATGATGGGGATGGCTCCGGCCACGGCGGCCTCGTAGTAAAGGTCGGCCCCGGCCTTCTCGGCGGCGGCGAACAGCGTGGACCCGTCCTCGGCGAGCAGCGCCTTGTTGGCGGTCACGACCGAGGCGCCGTGGCCGAGGGCGCCCAGGATGAGCGAGCGGGCCGGCTCGATCCCGCCGATGACCTCGATCACCAGGTCCACGTCGGGCCGGGAGGCCAGAGCCTCCACGTCGGTGGTGAACAGCGCGGGGTCGATGCCCGGCCGGTCCCGGCGCAGGCGACGGACCCCGATGCCGACGAGCTCGAGGTGTCGGCCGATCCGGGCGTCCAGGTCAGCCGACTGGGCCAGCAGCAGCCGGGCCACCTCGGAGCCGACGACACCGCAGCCGAGCAGAGCCACCCGGAGCGGGGCACCCGCTTCGGTCGTGGTCGTCCCGGCCGCGTCCGAACGCCCGACGGCCTCGGGCGGCGTGCGTGTCACAGTCAACGGAACCTCATCTGCAGCAGTGCTGCCGGCTCGGGGCGGCAGCGCACGTATTCTTCCCTATCCGGCTGGGTCGAGCGAAACCTCGGGCCGCCTCCGGGGCGGACCGGCTCAGCCCACGTCGAGCGCGAGCAGGTCGTCCAGGGTCTCGCGCCGGATCAGGGTCGTCAGAGCCCCGTCACGCACAGCCACGACGGGCGGCCGGGTCACGTGGTTGTAGTTGCTGGCCATCGACCGGCTGTAGGCACCCGAGGCCGGGACGGCGACCAGGTCGTCGTCGGCGATGTCGGCGGGCAGGAACTCGTCGCGCACCAGGATGTCGCCGCCCTCGCAGTGCTTGCCCACCACCCGGGCCAGGGCGGGCCCCGCCTCGGACCGACGTGAGGCCAACGTGGCGGAGTACTCCGCGGCGTACAGGGCGGTCCGGATGTTGTCGCTCATACCCCCGTCGACCGCCACGTACAACCGGCTCGCCCCGCCGTCGAGCTGGACGGTCTTGACCGTGCCCACCCGGTAGAGGGCGAACGCGCTCGGACCGCTGATGGCCCGCCCGGGCTCGATCGACAGGTGGGGCACCGCGACCCCGAGGCTGGCGCACTCCGTGTCGATGATCTGGGTCAGCGCGCGGGCCAGCGCCTCGGGGGTGGAGGGCGAGTCGGCGCTGGTGTAGGCGATTCCGAAGCCCCCGCCGAGGTCCAGCTCGGGCATCTCGATCCCGGTGCTCGCCTTGAAGTCCGCGTGCAGGCGAAGTGTGCGGCGGGCCGCTACCTCGAAGCCCTCGGCGTCGAAGATCTGCGAGCCGATGTGGGAATGGATCCCGACCAGGTCGAGCCAGGGATCGGCGTGGCAGGCCAGCAGCGCCTCGGCGGCGGTGCCCCCGGCGATGGAGAACCCGAACTTCTGGTCCTCGTGCGCGGTGGCGATGTACTCGTGGGTGTGCGCCTCGACGCCGGTGGTCACCCGGACCATCACCCGGGCCCGGATCTGCAGCTCGGCGGCCAGCCGCCCGAGCCGGGCGATCTCGTCGAAGGAGTCCACGATGATCCGGCCCACACCGGCGGTCAGACCCCGCTGCAGCTCGTCCAGGCTCTTGTTGTTGCCGTGCAGCCCGACCCGTCGCAGGTCGACCCCGGCCCGCTGGACCACGGCCAGCTCGCCGCCGGTGCACACGTCGACGCCCAGACCCTCCTCCGACACCCACCGGGCCACGGCGGTGCAGATGAAGGACTTGGCCGCGTAGTAGACCTCCCAGCCGGCGAACGCCTGGGCGAAGGCCCGGGCCCGGGCACGGAGGTCAGCCTCGTCCACCACGTAGACGGGGGTCCCGACCTGCTCGGCGATCTCGGTGACGCTCATCCCCGCGACCTGCAGGACGCCGTCCTCGTCCTTGCTCACACCCTGGCTCCAGAGCCGGGGCAGCAGCTCGTTGACGTCGCTCGGCAGGGCCAACCAGCCGGGGGCGCGGGAGGCGACGTCGGCGTGGATCGAGCCGGCCACGTGGGAGTGCGTCATGCACCGGCCTTCCGGAGACGGGAGAAGGAGATCACAACCAGAGACTGTGCCAGACCGGCCCATACCGACCCGGCGTGCTCAGCCTGCGGACGACCCCGTACGCCCCGGGGCCCGGTGCGTCGCGGGCTCAGCCGACCTGGACGTCCACCCCCTGGGCTCCCGCCAGCCGGAAGGTGGTCGGGTCCCCCGGGTGGGGACCCCGGACGACCAGACCCCCGCAGGTGCCCCCGAGAGAGCCGTCCGCGAACCGCACACCCCACACGGTGAAGAGCTGCCCGAGGGTGACGGTCGACGCGCCGCGACCCACACCTGCCCGGAGTCGTCGTGGGTGCGCACCACCGCGTGCAGGGCCCGCTTGCGGTCGGTGCCGAGATAGCGGGGCACGACGACCGGCCGCCCGTCGACTCGGACGGTCAGCACGAACACGTGGGCGTCCTGGGCGAGCCCCAGGGGCTGCGGCTCCAGCCCGGCCACCCTCATCGTGGAGACAGCGTCCACCGGGGCGTCCCACGGCGGCGGACCGGTCCGCTGGACTGCGGGCTCGGGCGCGGCCTGGGCGACGCAGCCGCCGGTGACCGGCAGCAGCGCCACGCTGAGCAGGACGACGCGCAAGAGGCGGGCGAGGGGGGGCGGGCACGCCTCCGAGAAGAGAAGAAGGCGAGAGTTGGGTCCGGTCACTGGTACATTTCTCTTCGGCCCAGCCCGGGCCACGGTCGTCCGGCGACGGACTGGCCCCCGTAGCTCAGGGGATAGAGCACCGCCCTCCGGAGGCGGTGGCGCAGGTTCGAATCCTGCCGGGGGCGCTTCAGGGCGGTGCTAGATTCGCCGGACCCTTGTCGCCGACCGGGAAGGATTCGTTGTCTGCTGACCTCCCCTCACCGGCCGGGCTGCCCGCCTCGTCCCCCGCCTCGTCACCCTGGCGCCGACCGCTCGCCTGGTGGGACCGCGGTCGCAGCGGCCGACGGATCGTGGCGGCCTGGGTCGTAACCCGACTTCTGTCCTTCCTCGTGCTGGCCACGGCCGAGCGTTTCGTGACCGGCGACGTCTTCTACTACTGGCGCAAGATCGTGCGGCTGGACGACGCCGGGCTGAGCGGGACCCTCAACGAGTACCCGACTCCGGTGGTCTGGTTCCTGTGGCTCCCGTACGGCACCGGCGGCGGCCAACGGGCGGGCTACCTGGCCGTCTTCATGCTGGTGATGCTGCTGCTGGACGCGGGCTTCGCGTACGCCCTGTGGCGCACCTCCGGCCGCCGACATGACTGGTCGGTGGACTTCTGGCTGCTCTTCGTCGCCCTGATCGGCCCGCTCTGCTACACCCGCTTCGACATGCTGCCCGCCGTCCTCGCCGGGGGCGCACTGCTGGCCGCACGCCGCCGACCGTGGGTCACCGGCGCGCTGACCGGTCTCGGGGCCGCGGTCAAGCTCTGGCCCGCGCTGCTCATCCCGGCCTTCCTGGTGCCGCGCTCCGACCGACGGCCCGCCGCGACCGGCTTCGTGGTCGTCGGTTTCGGGCTGGCCCTGGTCAGCCTGCTCACCGGTGGCTGGACGCGGCTGGTCTCCCCGCTCACCTGGCAGTCAGGTCGCGGGCTCCAGATCGAGTCCATCTGGGCCACGCCGGTGATGCTGGCCCGGGCGCTCCACGTCGACGGGTACGCGGTCGGGATGTCGCGCTACCAGGCGTACGAGATCTTCGGCCCCGGGGTCGGGGGTCTGCTGATGGCGAGCACCCTAGCCACCCTCCTCGGTTTCGTGGTGCTGACCGCCCTGTTCGTCCGGGCCTTCCGGACCCCTACCGCCAGCCCGCAGGCGGTGGGCCTGGTGGTGCTGGCCACGGTCTGCGTGATGACCGTGACCAACAAGACCCTGAGCCCGCAGTACCTGCTCTGGCTAGGGGGCCCGACGGCCGCGCTCCTGCTGCTGCGGCTCGATGTCGGCGGGGCGCCGCGCCGTGCACTCCGGCTGCTGGCCCTGGAGCTGCTGGGGCTGGCCTTGGCGACGCACCTGGTCTACCCCCTCCTCTACAACGGCTATCTCGGCCGGAACGGGGCCGCGATGACCGTGGTCGCGACCCTGGTCACCTCGTTCCGCAACCTCGGCCTGCTCGCTTTCACCGTCCAGGTCTGTGTCCTGGCCTGGCGTTTCCTCGCCGTCGGACGCGCCCGGACGTGACCAGTCGTCGGGTGGTCTCACGACCTTCGGTAACCTTGACCGGGCCTGGGTGCCGTTCGTCGAGAGATAACGGAGTCGCAGGCGGGTAGGTGGGCCGGCAGGTCCGCAACGCAGTACGGAGAAGGAAGAAGGCGACAGTGGCCATCGCGCCCGACCATTCACCCGAGACGACCTCGAACGAGGACACCGACTTCGGCGCCAACGACTGGCTGCTGGAGGAGATGTACGAGCAGTTCAGCGCTGACCCGGGCTCGGTGGACGAGACCTGGGCCTCCTACTTCCGGACCCACGGCGCGCCGGGGGCCCCGGCCTCCGAGCAGCACGGCGGCGCCGACACGTCCTCCCGCGCCCCGGGCGGCTACCTGCCGCCGCCGCGCGACAGCATCCCAGCGCACGCGGGCGGCCCGACCGCCGCGGAGAAGAAGGCTGGCCCGACGGTGAGCGCGCGGAACAGCGACCGGTCCCTGCAGGACGACGAGGCCGCCCCGGCCGCCAGCGGCTCCCCCCAAACCTCCGAGCCGGGGGCCCGGCTGGCCCCGCCGAAGGACAGCGCCCCTTCCTCCCTGAGCAAGCCCGTCGCCCCCAGCAAGCCGGCCCAGAACAAGCCGGCCCAGGACGAGGCGACCCAGAACAAGTCGGCCGAGAGCAAGCTCGCCGCGCCGGCCGCGCCCGCCGCCCGCCGGAGCCCCACCGTCGAACCCCCGACCCAGATCAAGGAGGGGCGCCCCACCGCCCCGGGCGCCCGCGGTGGCGTGCCCGCTGACCCCCCGAACCCCTCCGAGCGGCCGAGTGTCGCCCTCGAGGAGCCGGTTCGGACCCAGCTGCGCGGAGCTCCGGCCCGGACGGCGAAGAACATGGACATCTCGCTGACCGTCCCGACGGCCACCAGCGTCCGCTCCCTGCCTGTCAAGCTCCTGATCGACAACCGGATCGTCATCAACAACCATCTGCGGCGCTCCCGCGGCGGGAAGGTCTCGTTCACGCACCTGATCGGCTACGCCATGGTGCAGGCGCTGAAGGCCATTCCCGGGATGAACGCCGGCTACGAGGTCGTCAACAACAAGCCGACCATGGTCGTGCCGGCCCACGTCAACCTCGGCTTGGCCATCGACCTGCCCAAGGGGGACGGCACACGCCAGCTCCTGGTCCCCAGCATCAAGAGCTGCGAGACCCTCGACTTCGCCCAGTTCTGGGCCGCGTACGAGCAGATGGTCAAGCGGGCCCGCAGCGGCGGCCTGACCGTCGAGGACTTCGCCGGCACCACCATCACCCTGACCAACCCCGGCACCATCGGCACCAACCACTCGGTGCCGCGTCTGATGCAGGGGCAGGGCACGATCATCGGCGTCGGCTCGATGGACTACCCGCCGGAGTTCCAGGGGTCCGATCCGGACCGGCTCTCCGACATGAGCGTCTCCAAGGTCCTCACCCTCACCTCGACCTACGACCACCGGGTGATCCAGGGGGCCCAGTCGGGTCAGTACCTGCAGCGGCTGCACTCCCTGCTGCTGGGCGAGGACGGCTTCTACGACGACGTCTTCGGCGCCCTCCGAATCCCCTACGAGCCCATCCGCTGGGCCCAGGACCTGACCACCGACCACGAGGACGAGATCCCCAAGCAGGCGCGGATCATGGAGATGATCAACGCCTACCGCGTCCGCGGTCACCTGATGGCCGACACCGACCCGCTGGAGTACCGCCAGCGTCGTCACCACGACCTCGACGTCCAGACCCACGGCCTCACCCTGTGGGACCTGGACCGGGAGTTCGCGACCGGTTCCTTCGCCGGCGGCCAGGGCCTGATGAAGATGCGCAAGATCCTCGGCATCCTGCGCGACTCCTACTGCCGGACCATCGGCATCGAGTACATGCACATCTCCGAGCCGAGCCAGCGCAAGTGGATCCAGGACCGGGTCGAGCGGCCGCACGAGTCGCTGCCCCGCGAGCAGCACCTGCGTATCCTGGACAAGCTCAACGAGGCCGAGATCTTCGAGACCTTCCTGCAGACCAAATTCGTCGGTCAGAAGCGCTTCAGCCTGGAGGGCGGCGAGTCGGCCATCGCGCTGCTCGACGAGGTCTGTGAGCAGGCGGCCGACGCCGGGCTGGAGGAGGTCTGCATCGGCATGCCGCACCGCGGCCGGCTGAACGTGCTGGCCAACATCGTGGGCAAGTCGTACGCCCAGATCTTCCGCGAGTTCGAGGGCAACATCGACCCGCGGACCGTGCAGGGCTCCGGTGACGTCAAGTACCACCTGGGCTCCGAGGGCGAGTTCACCGCCCTCAGCGGGTCCACCATCAAGACCTCGGTCGCCGCGAACCCGAGCCACCTGGAGGCGGTCAACCCCGTCCTGGAGGGCATCGCCCGGGCGAAGCAGGACATCCTCGACCGCGGCAGCGAGTTCCCGCTGCTGCCGGTGCTGATGCACGGCGACGCCGCCTTCGCCGGCCAGGGGGTCGTCGCGGAGACGCTGAACCTGAGCCAGCTGCGCGGCTACCGCACGGGCGGCACGATCCACATCATCGTCAACAACCAGGTCGGCTTCACCACCTCGCCGACCGAGTCCCGGTCCTCGACCTACTGCACCGACGTGGCGCGGATGGTGGCGGCCCCGATCTTCCACGTGAACGGGGACGACCCGGAGGCCTGTATCCGGGTGGCCCGGCTCGCCTTCGCCTTCCGGCAGGAGTTCAACAAGGACGTCGTCATCGACATCGTCTGCTACCGGCGGCGTGGTCACAACGAGGGCGACGACCCCAGCTTCACCCAACCCCGGATGTATGACCTGATCGAAAAGAAGCGGTCGACCCGCAAGCTGTATACCGAGGCCCTGATCGGCCGGGGCGACATCACCGTCGAGGACGCCGAGGCGGTGCTGACGAAGTTCCAGCAGCGCCTGGAGAGTGTCTTCCGCGAGGTACGCGACCCCGAGATCCCGGCCCGCGAGCTGGACTTCAGCCGGGTCCCGGTCTATCCGGCGAAGGCACCCGCCAGCCACGGGACGGCCATCACGATCGAGGCGCTGAAGAAGATCTCGGACGCTCACACGACCTTCCCGGACGGCTTCACGGTCCACCCCAAGGTGATGCCGCAGCTGCAGCGTCGGGCTGCCGCGATCACCCAGGGCCCGATCGACTGGGCCACGGGCGAGATCCTGGCCTTCGCCGCGCTGCTGCTCGAGGGTCGGACCGTACGGCTCACGGGTCAGGATTCCCGCCGGGGGACTTTCGTGCAGCGTTTCGCCTCTGTGGTGGACCGCAAGAGCGGGGAGTCCTGGGTGCCGCTGAAGCACCTCGACGACGAGCAGGGCAAGTTCCACGTCTTCGACTCCCTGCTGAGCGAGTACGCGGCCATGGGCTTCGAGTACGGCTACTCCGTGGCCCGGCCCGAGGCGCTCGTGGTCTGGGAGGCCCAGTTCGGTGACTTTGCCAACGGTGCGCAGATCATCATCGACGAGTTCATCACCTCCGGCGAGGCGAAGTGGACCCAGAAGTCCGGCGTCGTCCTGCTGCTCCCCCACGGCTACGAGGGACAGGGGCCCGACCACTCGTCCGCCCGCCTCGAGCGGTTCCTGATCCTGGCCGCCGAGGACGCCATCGCCGTCGCCCAGCCGTCGACCCCGGCCAGCCACTTCCACCTGCTGCGTCAGCAGGCGCTGGGCGAGACGCACCGGCCGCTGATCGTGATGACCCCCAAATCGATGCTGCGGAACAAGCTGGCCGTGTCCGACCCGTCGGACTTCACCCAGGGCTCCTGGCTGCCGGTGCTGGCTGACCCATCCATCAGCGACCCGGACAAGGTCCAGACGGTGCTGCTCTGCTCCGGCAAGGTGCGCTGGGACCTGGTCAACCGCCGTCAGCAGACCGGGCGGCAGGAGGACGTGGCCATCGTGGCCGTCGAGCGCCTCTACCCGCTGCCGGCCGAGGAGATCGCCGACCAGCTCGCCGCGTTCCCCCACGTCGAGAACGTGCGCTGGGTCCAGGACGAACCGGCCAACCAGGGGGCCTGGCCCTTCATGGCGCTCAACCTGGCCGGAGCCCTGGCCGGGGCGGCTCCGGACCAGCGCTGGGACGTCGTCCCTGTCACCCGTCCCACGTCGTCGGCCCCCTCGGTGGGGTCCGGCAAGGTGCACGAGGCCCAGCAGCATGCGCTGCTGGACAGTGCCTTCGCCTGAGGTCGGATGTACCACACCGACCGCGGGATCGAGGAGCTCGAGACACGCCGGGGGGCCGAAGAGGTCACCCTGGCGTGGCTCGCGGACCAGCTCCGGACGTTCGTCGATCTGAACCCGGAGTTCGAGACCCCGGTGGAGCGGCTGGCCACCTGGCTGGCGCGGCCCGACGACGAGGACGACTAGGAGACTCCTGAACAAAGCGTGTCGTTCGGGTTTGGGTTCGAGCGGGCCGAGACGATAGGGGTGTGCAGGGTCGGTCTGAGGATCAGCGTGAGTTGCTG
>JBBQAB010000038.1:0-3799 GCA_038198385.1 Propionibacteriales bacterium | reverse complement strand
CGGCACCTCCTCGACCACGACCGAGAGCGCGGTCGAGGCCACGGAGTGGGTGTGCACGATCGCGGTGTGGCCGGAAGCGGCGTACACCGCCAGGTGCAGCGGCAGCTCGCTCGAGGGCGCGAGCTCGGCCTCCACGACCGATCCGGAGAGCTCGTGGACCCCGACGTCGCCGGGTCCCATCTGCTCGTAGTCGACCCCGCTGGGGGAGATGACCACGTGCTCACCCAGCCGGATCGACACGTTGCCGGCGGTGCCGACCACCAGCCGTTCCCGGCTGAGGTGCTGGCAGGCCGCGACGACCGCGCGGCGCTCGGAGGCGTACAACATGGGGCTCCTACGGGGTGAGGATGTACTTGGTGCCGCGGCCGGCGGCCATGTCCTCCAGGGAGGCCACGAGCTGGTCCATCGGCCGGGTCTCGGTGACCAGGGTGTGCCCGTCGACCTTGCCGCTGATGAGCAGGTCGACCGCGGTCGAGACGTAGCGCGGGGTGTGGTGGAAGACGCCCTTGAGGGTGTACTCGCTGTAGTGCATGTCGGAGGAGTCGACCGAGAACGGCGCCCCCGTGGGTGTCCCGCCGAACAGTACCGCGGTGCCACCGGGACGCAGGGTCTGGACCGCCTGCTCCCAGACGACCGGCAGCCCGACCGCCTCGATGCTGACGTCAGCGCCCCGTCCGCCGGGGGTGGACCTCCTGATCCGGGCCGCGATCTCGCCCGCGTCCTCCAGCCCGGAGATGTCGATCGTCTCCACCGCCCCGGCCCGCGCGGCCTGCTCCAGACGCCAGGCGCTCCGGTCCACCGAGATGACGTTGGCCCCGCGCAGCACCGAGAGCTGGGCGAACATCAGCCCGATCGGGCCGGCCCCGTGCACCACGACCGTGTCGCCGAGCTCGATGCCGGTCTCGGCCATCCCGTGCACCACGGTGGCCAGCGGCTCCAGCGGAGCCGCCGCCCCGAAGTCGAGGCTGTCGGGGATCTCGTAGGTGTTGCGCTCCACGATCGCGGCCGGGATGACCAGCTGCTCGGCGAAGGCGCCGTTCAGGAAGGTGAGGTTCTCGCACAGGCTCTGGCGGCCGCGCACGCAGGCCCAGCAGACGTCGCAGGGGGCCGTGTTGGCCGCGACCACCCGCATCCCGGGGGCGAAGGCGGTGACGCCGTCGCCAACCTCGGTGACGACTCCGGCGAACTCGTGTCCGAAGCGGGCGGGCAGGGTCGGGAAGAGCTTGGGGTGGCCGCGCCGGTAGGACTTCAGGTCGGTCCCGCAGGTTGCGGCGGCCCGGACCTCGACGGCGATCTCCCCTGGCCCCGGTGACCCCGCCTCGACGTCCTCGATCGCCAGCTCGCCTGGTCCGCGGAAGATGGCTGCCCTCATGGTGTGCTCCTGGTGTCCTCGTGCGACTGGCCGGTCGTTCCCGGCTCGTGCGGTTCGGGGGTCTCGTACGGTTCGTGAGGTTCGTGAGGTTCGGGGCGTGCGGGGGCTCGCGGCGGGTCGCTGAGGTCGGGGTCGACGTCACGGTCGAGGAGTCCGTGGACCAGGGAGTCCAGGTCGTGCATCACCTCGCGCAGCTGGGGGTAGATCCGGGCGTGCACGCTGCGGAGCCGGGTGTAGACCGCCCCGGCGGCGGGGCGGGGCTGCAGGGTCTCCCCGGTCCGGGTCATCACCCGGCACGCGGTGGCCAGGTCGGGGTGGGCCTCGATGGCCACGGCGGCGATGATGGCGGCCCCGAGGGCGCTGATCTCGGGCTCCCCGCAGATCTCGACCGGCCGCTCCAGCACGTCGGTGAGGACCTGACGGAACAGCGCGCTCCGGGTGCCGCCGCCCATCGCGCGGATTGTCCCCACCCGGACCCCGGTGGCCTCCTCGAGACCGTCGAGCTGCAGCCGGACCTCCTGGGCGATGCCCTCGAGCAGCGAGCGGTAGGCGTGTGCGCGCGTGTGGGTTCCGCGCCAGCCCAGCATCACCCCGGAGGCGTACGGGTCCCAGTGCGGGGTCTGCGCCGCGTTCCAGTAGGGGAGGGTCAGCAGCCCGGCCGCGCCGGGGCCAACCTCGCTGGCCGCGGCCTCCAGCACCGGGTCGGGGGCATCGTCGCCGTCACCGGGCCCGAGCTCGCGGCGGAACCAGGTCGGCAGGTAGGTGCCGGAGGAGAGGAAGGTCTCCACGGTGGTCTGGCCCGGCACCACCGACAGCAGCGTCCGGTAGGAGCGTGACGGGGTATAGCGGGGACACTCGGTGCCGACCAGCACGGCGGTCCCGAGGTTGAGGTAGGCGCGGGAGGCGTCCAGCACGTCGGCGCCGAGCCCCGCGGCCTGGCCGTCGCCGAGGCCGGCCACGACCTGCACCTGCGGACCCAGGCCCCACGCGTGGGCGACGGCGGGCAGCAGCGGCCCCAACAGGTCGCCGGCGTCGTACAGCTCGGGCAGCTGGTGCCGGTCCACCCCGGCGATGGCGAGCAGCTCCGGGCTGTAGTCGCGGGTGCTGACGTCGATCAGCGCGAGGGGGTCGGCCGAGCTGCGCGAGGTGACCCAGCGGCCGGTCATCTCCCGGACCAGGAAGGCGTGGGTGTCCAGCACGTACGCCGCCCCGTCCAGCCACTGCGGCCGGTGCCGCCGTACCCAGGCCAGCTTGTAGAGCGCCGGGGTGATGTCGGCCGGCTTGCCGCAGAGCCGCTCCACCTCGGGGGTGCCGTAGCGGGCGATCTCCGCCGCGGCCCGGGCGTCCAGCCAGAGCACCGCCGGATGTCGGGGCGTGTTGTCGGCGTCCACGGCCACGAACGACTCACGCTGGTGGGTGAGGCAGATCGCCGCGACCCGGTGCGGGTCGGGCAGCGCGGCCAGCGCGGCGCGCACCGCGGCGTCGGTGGCGGGCCACCAGGTGCCGGCGTCCTGCTCGTGCCAGCCGGGATGGGGGGACGTGGTGGTCAGGGGCGAGCTGGCCGAGCTGACCGTACGCCCCGCCAGGTCGAAGACGACGGCCTTGCTGCCCGTGGTGGAGCAGTCGATGCCGATCAGCAGCGGGTCGGACAACAACGGGTCGGACGGCAGCGGGTCGGGCGGGGCGGTCAACGGATCGTGAACCCACCGTCGAGCACGATGTCCGCGCCGTTGATCATGTCGGCGGCCCCGCTGGCCAGGAAGAGGGCCACCGCGGCCACCTCATCGGGCATGGCGAAGCGCCCGACGGGAATCTCGGCCATGTGGGCCTCGCCCTTGGGGTTGTCCCAGGCGGTGATGCCGAGCGGGGTGAGGACGACGGTGGGGGAGATGGTGTTGGCGGTCACCCCGCGGCCGGCCCACTCCAGGGCCAGCACCTTGGTCATCCCGACTACACCGAACTTGGAGGCGCAGTAGGCGACGTGGTCCGCGATGGCCACCGTCGCCGCCTGGGAGGCCAGGTTGATGATCTTGCCGCAACCCTGGGCGAGCATCTGGTGGCCGATCTCGCGGCAGACCAGGTAGGTGCCGGTCAGGTTGACGGCCAGCGTGGTCGACCACTGGTCGTCGCTCAGGTCCTCCGCCGGGGCCAGCAGGGCGACCCCGGCCGAGTTGACCAGGACGTCGACCCGACCGGTGAGCGCGACCACCGCCGCCACCGCAGCCCGGACCGACTCCGCCGAGGTCACGTCGACCTCGAAGGCCGCCGCCTCACCCCCAAGGTCCTCGGCCACCCGCTGGGCCGCCTCCAGGTTGCGGTCCAGGATGACCACCCGGGCGCCGGACCGGGCGTACAGGGCCGCGACCGCGGTGCCGATCCCGGAGGCACCCCCCGTGACCACGGCGACCGTGCCGTCCAGGCGTACGG
>JBBQAB010000037.1:0-2166 GCA_038198385.1 Propionibacteriales bacterium | reverse complement strand
GTCGGCGGCCTCGCCGGCTCCGTTGTGGGCCGTCGAGGGTCTGGCTGAGGAGGTCGCCCTGAGGGCCTACCCGGGCCTCATCCGGGTCCAGGCGGCGGCGCTGCTGTCTGCGGTACGCGACGGCGGGGCACCCGCCGCGTTTCCCACCGACGAGGACTTCCGGGTCGGGGGGGCTCGGCTCGACCTCACGTACGCGGAGGCCGGCTCGGTGTGTCGGTACGTGGTCCGGCGCACCTCGACGGCGCGGCTGGGTCGCCTGTACGCCGAGCTGGACTCCGGCCGGACCCTGGCCCAGGCGAGCGTCTCCGCGTTGGGGCTGACCCCGGCCGAGCTGACGGCGGGTTGGCGCCGCGACCTCGAACGCCAGGCCGGGCGTGGCTGAGGTCCGCACCGCCCTCGTGGTGACCAACGACTTCCCGCCGCGGGTCGGCGGGATCGAGTCGTTCGTCGCCGACCTGTGCGAGCTGCTCGACCGCGACGTGGTCGTCCTGACCTCGGGTCCGCCCGGAGCCGAGCGCACCGACCGTGACCGCGGCTACCAGGTCGTGCGCTACGCCGGTCCTGTGGGCGGCTCGGTGCTGCTGCCGACCCGGGCCGTAGCGCGACGGGCGAGTGCCCTGCTCGCCGAGACCGGGGCGACCCGGGTGGTGTTCGGGGCCGCCGCACCGCTGGGTCTGCTCGCCCCCGCCCTGCGGGCCGCCGGCGCCCGGCACCTCCTCGGGCTCACCCACGGGCACGAGGTCTGGTGGGCCCGGGTCCCGGGGGCCCGCCAGGTTCTTCACCGGATCGGGGACAGCTGCGACCACCTGGGCACTATCTCCGACTTCACCACCGCCCGGATCGGACCAGCCCTGTCCCCCGCGGCTCGTGGCCGCCTGGTCCGGCTCACCCCGCCGGTGGACCTGGACCGGTTCCGCCCCACCCCGTCCACCCCGACCGTCGACGCGCCCGGCCCGACCGCCCCCGCTTCCGCCCCGGCCGCCCCCGCCCCTGACACCCGACCCCGTTGTGTCGCGGTCGGTCGGTTCGTGAGGCAGAAGGGCTTCCTGACCCTGGTCGAGGCCTGGGCCCACCTGCTGCGGGGGCAGCGGGTGGGTACACCGCGGCCGGAGCTGGTGCTGGTCGGCGACGGGCCGCAGCGGTTGGCGCTGGAGGCGCGGGCCGTGGCTCTGGGGATCCGTGACGATGTCCGGCTCACGGGGGTCCTGCCCCGGGAACGGGTGCTGGCCGAGCTGCAGCGGGCCAGGGTGTTCGCTCTGCCGGTATCGACCCGCTTCGCCGGCCTGAATCCTGAGGGCCTCGGCCTGGCCGCGCTGGAGGCCGCGGCCTGCGGGCTCCCGGTCGTCACCGGACGTTCCGGGGGGGCGCCCGAGACAGTACGGGAGGGCGAGACCGGTTTCGTGGTCGAACCCGGTGACGTCGCGGGGCTGGCCGGCCGGCTGCGGGAGCTGCTCGAGGACCCGGACCGCGCCCGGCGGATGGGGGAGCGCGGACGGGCCCACGTCGCCGAGCGCTTCGGGTCGGACCGGGTCCGGTCGTCCCTGCGGGAGGCGCTGGACCTGGACTGAAGGCGAGGGTTCCGGGTGTCGCGACGGTCGGGGAAAGAGGACCGGGGACGGGTCGGGCGGAAGGCACACCAGGTACCGCAGGCGCTCAGCATCCGGGGGTCGGTCCGCGTAGGGTGTCAGCTGTGGCCGATCAGACGAGCGCAAGCATCGACATCGCCGCGACCCCGGCCGAGGTCATGGCCGTGATCGCCGACTTCGAGGACTACCCCGCCTGGGTCGACTCCATCACCGAGGCCACCGTCCTGACAACCGCCGGCGACCGCCCCGACACGGTGCGCATGGTGCTGGACCACGCTCTGGTCAAGGACACCTACGTGCTGACCTATACCTGGGCCGCCGACGCGGTCCGCTGGCAGCTGATCGAGGGAACCCTGCTGAAGACAATGGACGGGGCCTACGAGGTGCGTACCCACGGCGGCGGCACCCGGGTCACCTACACCCTGACGGTGGACGTGAACATGCCCATGATCGGCCTGTTCAAGCGCAAGGCCGAGAAGACGATCATCGACGGCGCTCTGAAGGGCCTCAAGAAGCGGGTCGAAGGCTGAGCGGCCTGAGCGCCCCCGCTCCACGGCGGGCGACGGCCCGGACCGCGCCG
>JBBQAB010000036.1:0-4644 GCA_038198385.1 Propionibacteriales bacterium | reverse complement strand
GGCGCCCTGTACGGCTTCCTGCTGAGTGGCCGCTGGCCCAACGACACGGTCGAGTGGGCGAAGTTCCTGGTGCTGGCCGTCCAGATGGCCGCCGTGCCGGGCATGCTGCCCATGAGCACCGTGTTCCGGGTCCGCGAGGAGCTGCCCGACCGTCCGCAGCCCGGGGCCGTGGGTCTGGTCGTGGCCGAGGGTCAGCTGATCGGGTCGCACCCCCTCCGGCCCGGTCAGTTCGCCGCGCACCAGCCTCCGGGGCTGCTGGTGCTGCACCCGCCGGCCAGCACGCTGGCTTCGGTCCCGGAGTACGAGGTGGCCTCGGGCTGCGTCTTCTTGCCGGGGCTGCCGCATCTGGGTCTGGACCACCGGGCAGCCTGGGTGGAGGCCGACGTCGACGGCACCGTGACCCACCTGGTGTCCAAGACCGGTTTCGACCCCCAGGGCGACGCGGACACCGCGGCTCTGGCCATGCTCCTCGTCGCCTGAGACCCGTACGCCACGCTGCCCCGGCCGGAGCCGGGGCCGGCGACGGGTCGCGGGTGGATGCCTCCGGTACCGGCATCCCTCTCGCCATCGGGGACGGTCCGCCCGCGGTCTCCCGGTCGGAAAAGCACGCGGATCCTCGGGCGGTCCCCGGCTAGCATGCGCGCATGGGCCATGTGGATCTGTCGTCGGTGGGCTACCACCTCCCGGACGGGCGGGTGCTCCTGGACGAGGTGTCGTTCCGGGTGGCCGAGGGTTCGGTGGTGGCGCTGGTCGGTCCGAACGGCTCCGGGAAGACGACCCTGCTCCGGATCATCGCCGGTGACCTGACCCCCACCAGCGGCACCCTCTCCCGCAGTGGTGGTCTCGGGGTGATGCGGCAGTTCATCGGCAGCATCCGGGACACCGCGCAGCTGACGCCGGGCGGGGCAGTGGCCCCGGCCACGGTCCGGGACCTGCTCTTCTCCCTGGTCCCACCCCGGCTGCGGGCCGCCGTGGCCGAGGTCGACGCGCTCGAGCTGGCCCTGATGGAGGACGACACCGAGCCGGTCCAGCTCCGCTACGCCCAGGCCCTGGCCGACTACGCCGACGCGGGCGGCTACGACGCGGAGGTGACGTTCGACGCCTGCTGCACCGAGGCGCTCGGGATCGGCTTTGACCGGGCCCAGTGGCGCGACCTGACGACGCTCTCAGGAGGGGAGCAGAAGCGGTTGGCCCTGGAGGCCCTGCTGCGGGGGCCCGACGAGGTCCTGCTGCTGGACGAGCCCGACAACTATCTCGACGTGCCCGGCAAGCGCTGGCTGGAGGCGCAGCTGGCCGCGACCCAGAAGTCGGTGCTGCTGGTCAGCCACGACCGCGAGCTGCTGGCCGAGGCGGCGACGTCGGTCGCGGTCCTGGAGCTGGGGGCGGCCGGCAACAGCGTCTGGATGCACGGCGCCGGCTTCGCCGGCCTGGCCGCGGCCCGGGCGAGCAGGTTCGCCCGCTTCGAGGAGCTGCGCCGCCGCTGGGACGAGGAGCACGCGAAGATCCGCGAGCTGATGCTGATGTACAAGAACAAGGCGGCCTACAACGACGGGCTAGCCTCACGCTACAAGGCGGCCCAGACCCGGCTGGCCAAGTTCGAGGAGGCCGGCCCGCCGCAGGCCGTGCCGCTGGAGCAGAAGGTCTCGATGCGGCTCAGTGGAGGGCGTACGGGCAAGCGGGCCGTGGTGGTGGAGGACCTTGAGCTCACCGGTCTGATGCGGCCGTTCAGCACCGAGATCTGGTTCGGCGACCGGGTTGGCGTGCTCGGTTCCAACGGCTCCGGCAAGTCGCACTTCCTGCGGCTGCTGGCCCGGGGCGGCTCGGACCCCGACATGGAGCACCAGCCCGTCGGCGGTCTCGACCTCGGCGCGGTGGGTCACACCGGGGTGGCCCGGCTCGGGGCCCGGGTGCGTCCGGGCTGGTTCGCCCAGACCCACCACCACCCGGAGCTGCTCGACCGGACGCTGCTGGAGATCCTGCACCGCGGGGAAGCGGCGCCGAACGGGCTGGGCCGCCGGGGGATGGGCCGGGAGGAGGCCTCCCGCAAGCTCGACCGCTACGAGCTCGCCCACGCCGCGGAGCAGCGCTTCGAGTCCCTCTCGGGGGGCCAGCAGGCCCGGTTCCAGATTCTGCTGCTGGAGCTGTCGGGGGCCACGCTGCTGTTGCTGGACGAGCCCACCGACAACCTTGACCTGGAGTCGGCCGAAGCCCTGGAGCAGGGGCTGGCGGCCTTCGAGGGGACCGTGGCCGCGGTGACCCACGACCGCTGGTTCGCGCGGGGGTTCGACCGGTTCCTGGTCTTCGGGTCCGACGGTGGGGTCTACGAGGCCGACGAGCCGGTGTGGGACGAGGGCCGGGTGCAGCGGGCCCGCTGAGACCAGGGCGCAGGAACCACAACGGCAGCGACTCCCCGGTGGGGGTCGCTGCCGTTGTCGTGTCCGGGCCTGTCGTGTCCGGGCCTGTCGTGTCCGGGCCTATCGTGTCCGGGCCTGTCGTGTCCGGGGTGGTCGTGCAGGGGGTCGTGGTGGGACGGCCCGCCAGGGTCAGCGCTGGTGCATGGGGACGAAGTCCCGGGTCCGGATACCGGTGTAGATCTGCTTGGGCCGGGCGATCTTCTGGTCCTT
This sequence comes from Propionibacteriales bacterium, assembly GCA_038198385.1. Taxonomy (GTDB): domain Bacteria; phylum Actinomycetota; class Actinomycetes; order Propionibacteriales; family Propionibacteriaceae; genus Microlunatus. The sequence goes on along the minus strand of JBBQAB010000036.1, from coordinate 2,020 downwards.
GTCCTGCACCAGCTCCGACCACTGGGCCAGCCAGCCCGGGGTGCGGCCGATGGCGAAGAGCACCGTGAACATCTCGGGCGGGAACTCCAGGGCCTCGTAGATCAGGCCGGAGTAGAAGTCGACGTTGGGGTAGAGCTTCCGCATGACGAAGTACTCGTCCTCGAGCGCGATCTTCTCCAGCTCCTGGGCGATGGCCAGCAGCGGGTTGACCCCGGTGACCTCGAAGACGTCGTCACAGGCCTTCTTGATGATGGTCGCGCGCGGGTCGTGGTTCTTGTAGACCCGGTGCCCGAAGCCCATCAGCTTCTCCTTGCCCTCCTTCACCCCGGCGATGAAGTCCGGGATGTTGTCGGTGGTGCCGATCCGCCGCAGCATCTTCAGCACGGCCTCGTTGGCCCCGCCGTGCAGCGGACCGTAGAGGGCGCCGATGCCGGCCGCCACCGCGGAGTAGGGGTCGACCTGGGAGGACCCGACCGAGCGGACGGCGTTGGTGGAGCAGTTCTGCTCGTGGTCGGCGTGCAGGATCAGCAGCACGTCGAGGGCCTTGACGATCCGGGGGTCGGACTCGTAGCGCGGCTCGCTCATCTTGAACAGCATGGCCAGGAAGTTCTCGACGTAGGACAGGCCGTTGTCCGGGTAGACGTAGGGCTTGCCCAGGCCGTTGCGGTAGGCGAACGCCCCCAGGGTGGGCATCTTCGCGATCAGCCGGGTGATCTGGAGCTGACGGTTCCCGGCGTCGGAGATGTCACTGGCGTCGGGGTAGAACGTGGACAGGGCGCTGACGGAGGCCATCAGCATCCCCATCGGGTGCGCGTCGTAGCGGAAGCCCTGGATGAACTGCTTGATGTTCTCGTGCAGGAAGGTGTGGTGGGTGACCTGGTGGGTCCAGGCGGCCAGCTCGTCGGCCGTCGGCAGCTCGCCGTTCAGCAGGAGGTAGGACACCTCCAGGAAGGTCGAGTGCTCCGCCAGCTGCTCGATGGGGTAGCCGCGGTACTCCAGGATGCCCTTGTCCCCGTCGATGAAGGTGACGGAGCTGCGGCAGGAGGCGGTGTTGACGAAACCGGGGTCGTAGGTGGCCAGTCCGCCGTCGTCTTCCACGGCGATCTGCTTCAGGTCGGCGGCCCTGATCGTGCCGTCGGTGATCGCGAGTTCGTAGTCGCGTCCCGTACGATTGTCGCGAACACTGAGCGTATCGGTCATGGCGACAACCTACGCGGGAGATTCTCGGGCGGGCTAGTCGGGTTCCCATGATCTCAGACACCTTCGGCGCCCCTTGTCGCCTCGTCCGGGGTCGGTTTTGACCGGGCGGGCTCCCCGACGGTAATCTGGTCGGCTGTTGCGTCCACGCCCGTGTCTCCACCGTGTGACCCCGGACTTGTCCGGCTGGATGTGCAGCAGATTTCACGCCCCATGTGGTTCATCAACACCGGGTCTCGTTCGCTCGCGAGCGTGCCCGCACCAATTACGGAAGCTGGGTCAACGACCGTGTCCACGTACAGCCCCAAGCCTGGTGACGTCACCAGGACCTGGCATGTCATCGATGCCAACGACGTCGTCTTGGGACGGCTCGCCGTCACGGCCGCCACCTTGTTGCGCGGCAAGCACAAGCCGACCTTCGCCCCGCACGTCGACGGCGGTGACTTCGTGGTCGTCATCAACGCGTCGAAGATCTCCCTCAGCGGCAACAAGCGGACCGACAAGTTCGCCCACCGGCACTCCGGTCGTCCCGGCGGCCTCAAGTCCGTCCCGTACGGCGAGCTGCTGGACAACGACCCGCGCAAGGCCGTCGAGCTTGCGGTCTGGGGCATGCTACCCAAGAACCGTCTGAGCCGTCAGGTCATCAAGAAGCTGAAGGTGTACGCCGGTCCGGAGCACCCGCACACCGCGCAGCAGCCGCAGGCCTACGAGATCACCCAGATCGCGCAGTAGCGCACCCTCCTTCTTCTTCCGCACCCGATCGAACTCACGCAAGGAATATCCGTGTCTGAAGCCGCAACTGAGACCGTCGACGGCGACGTCG
>JBBQAB010000035.1:0-3078 GCA_038198385.1 Propionibacteriales bacterium | reverse complement strand
GGGGTCTTGGCGATACCTTCGAGATATAAACCGACAGCATCTTTTCCGTCAATGCCTTCGGAGGTCCGAGAACGTACTGTTGTTGCCACTGTGGCCCCTTTCGTTGCCTTCAACAGAAAGAACGTGTGAGCGACCGGAAAGGATTCCTCGAACGTGCTGAGGAATTCCTGAGACATTTCCCCGGGGTTTACCCGTACTCACTGATCATTCGTAGCGGCCCCCCGATTCGGATGCGGTCGGGGCCGAACTGAGCGCGTACGACCTCATCGTGTGCGATAGATCACGTTCGGACGCGCCGCCGCGGACCCCCGTGGCCAGGGCTCCGAGACCAGGGCTCAGGGGGTGATCTGGTCGATGATCCAGGCGTACTCGAAAGCCAGCTCGCGCCAGCTCTGGTAGCGCCCACTCACTCCACCGTGACCGGCCACCATCTCGGTCCGGAGCAGGATGGGCCGGTCGGCCGCGTTGGTCGCGGACCGGCGAAGCGCAGCCACCCACTTGGCGGGCTCGACGTAGAACACCCGGGTGTCGTTCAGGCTGGTCGTGGCCAGGATCGCGGGGTAGGCACGCTCGGTGAGGTTCTCGTACGGCGTGTAGGACTTCATGTACGCGTAGACCTCGGCGTCGTGCAACGGGTCACCCCACTCCTCCCACTCGATCACCGTGAGCGGTAGGTCCGGGTCCAGGATCGTGGTCAGGGCGTCGACGAACGGGACGGCGGCGTGCACGGCCCGGAACTTCTCCGGGGCGAGGTTGGCCACCGCTCCCATCAGCAGGCCACCGGCGCTGCCGCCGCGGGCCGCCAGCCGGTCGGCGGAGGTGTAGCCGTTCTCGACCAGGAAGTCGGCGCAGGCCACGAAGTCGCTGAAGGTGTTGCGCTTGGTCAGGGTCTTGCCCTGTTCGTACCAGCCGCGACCGAGCTCCCCGCCCCCGCGGACGTGGGCGATGGCGTAGGTGATGCCGCGGTCCAGCAGCGACAGCCGTGACAGGGAGAAGCCGGGGTCCATCGGGATCTCGTAGGACCCGTAGCCGTAGAGCAGGGCCGGCGCCGACCCGTCGAGGGCGACGTCGGCCCGCCGGACGATCGACAGCGGCACGTGGGTACCGTCCGGCGCCGTGGCCCAGCCGCGCTCCTGGACGTAGCGCTCCGGCCGGTAGGGCCCGAACGTCGGGTCGTCCAGCACGGGCAGCTGCTTGCGCAGGGTGCGCTCCCCGGTCCGCAGGTCGTAGTCCAGGACCGAGTCGGGCGTGAGCATGGACGCATAGCTGAGCCGGATCACGGGGGTGTCGTACTCGGAGCCGCCTGAGGAGTCGACGGTGAACAGCGGCTCCTCGAACACGACGTCGGCGCCCGGTCCGAAGTCCCCACCCGCGTTCCGGGGCAGGACGTGCAGCCCGGTGAGGCCCTCGCGGCGGAGCGAGACCACGGCGTGGCCGGCGTAGGCGTCGACCGAGACGATCCGGACCCCGGGCTGGTGGTCCAGCACCGGGGTCCACTCCAGGTGGCTGGTGGCGGTCAGCGGTGCCTGAGCCAGGGCGAAGTCCTCCGCCCCGTCGTTGTGCACCACCAGCAGCCGGTCGCCGGCCGGTTCGACGTCGTACTCCACGCCCTGACGGCGCGGCGCGAGGATCCGCGGCTCGCCCTCTGGGTCGGCGGTGCTCAGCAGCCGGCACTCCGAGGTCAGCTTGCTGCCGGCCGAGAAGACCAGCCACTGCTCGTCCCGGCTGCTGTCCACCCCGAGCCAGAAGCGCTCGTCGGGCTCGGTCAGCACCTCGACGTCGGTAGCCGGGTCGGTGCCCAGCTCGTGTCGCAGCACCACGTAAGGGCGCCACGCCTCGTCGGCCCGGCTGTAGAACAGGTGGGTGTTCTGGGCCCAGGCCACCCCGTACGCCGTGTCGGGGATCGGCTCGCCCACCAGGTCACCGGAGGCGAGGTCCTTGACCAGCAGGGTGAACCGCTCGGCCCCGCTCACGTCGGTGGAGTAGGCCAGCCGCTGTCCGTCGGGGGAGAGAGTGAACGCCCCGAGGGAGAAGAAGCCCTCGCCCTCGGCCTCGGCGTTGCCGTCCAGCAGGACCTGCTCGGCCGGGATCGGCTGGCTCGTGTCGGGCGGCGTCTTCGCGTCGGTGGCCGGGGCCCGGCAGTAGAGGGGGTACTCCGACCCCTCCAGCGTCCGAACGTAGTACCAGTAGGCCTGCCCGCCCCCGTGGGAGGAGAAGGTCGGCACACTCAGGTCGGTCTCCTGGGTCCGGGCCTTGATCTCGCCGAAGAGGGACTCCTGCAGCTCGGTCAGACCTGCGGTCCTGCGCTCGGTGTAGGCGTTCTCGGCCTCGAGGTAGGCGATCGTCGCCGGGTCCTCCTTGTCCCGGAGCCACTCGTACGGGTCCTCGACCGCGTCCCCGTGGTGGGTGCGGGTGTACGGCCGGCGCTCGGCGACGGGTGGGAGGAGCTCGGCAGGCTGGTCAGGAGAGGTGCGGGCGGACATGAGTCGAGAGCCTAGTCCGCGTGCTCGGGAGGACCTCCCGGTGGCCGCCGCCCCTCGGGGACGGACCGGACCCCGGACCCCGACCCCCGGACCCAGCACCCCCGACTCAGCACCCCGGACCCAGCACCCCCGACTCAGCACCCCGGACCCAGCACCCCCGACTCAGCACCCCGGACTCAGCACCCCGGACCCAGCACCCCGACCGAGGGCCCCGACCCAGAGTCCCGGGCCCGGGCAGGGTCAGGACCCCGGTCGAGGCCTGACGGTGAGGATCTGCTCGGCCCGCCCGACCGGTCCGAGCTCGTCGGAGAGCACGCTGCTGGTCAGCCCGACGCCGTGGGACCCGAAGACCACCTCGGTGGACAGGCCCACCCACGGGCCCGTGGGTTGCCGGTAGAGGTGCACGGTCAGGTCCAGGTTGGGGAAGATCCACCGGCTGGGGGGCTCCCGGACGGCGATGCCGTTCGCGGTGTCGACCAGGGTCACGAAGCGGGCCAGGTCGCTGCTGGGCTCGTCCTCCACCTGTGCGGTGCCGGTCCGCAGCCAGGCCCCAGCCCGGCCGGGCTGCGGGTCGGGCAGCGGCCGGATCTCGAGG
>JBBQAB010000034.1:0-2649 GCA_038198385.1 Propionibacteriales bacterium | reverse complement strand
GTCCGTCGTTGGCCAGGGCACCGGCGCGGTCCTTGACCGCGACCGAGCTGCCCGAGGTGTCGCCCGCGTCGAGAGCGGGGTCAGCCGGCCGACCGCTGGGGTCGTTGTCCAGCTGCGGGGTGACCCGGCCCTGCCGCAGGGCCGCCCGCTTGCGGACGGCTACGATCCCGACGATGACGAAGGCCGCCAAGACGATGCCGCCGACGAGCAGATAGAGGGTTACTGGGTCCACCGGCTCATCCTAAGGGCGGCGGACCACCCCGCCCGGTCCTCGTCGCGCGCCGGACGGGCTTGCGCCGGGCTTGCGTAAGGGCTCGTGTCGGGCTCGCAGGGACGGCGGAGGCGAGACGTCCGGTGGCTCAGAAGATCAGTGCATCAGGCGGGTGACCGTCTTGGGAGCCACCCTCTCCCCGACCCGGCGGGCGAGCCGGAGCAGCCGGAGAAAGCGGCGGGGCGGGCGCCCGTCGCCGTTCAGGTGCTGGGCCGCGCGGGCCATCCGGTCTGCGGCACGGGGGATCAGGATCCGACCCCACCCCTCCATGCCGACGGCGACCAGCCCGACGATGCCGACGGCGACGACGAGGATGAGGAGCATGGAGATGAGAATGGCGGTCACGGGGGGAGCCTCTCGGACAGTCAACAGCTACCGGGGAAGGAACTGCCGTACGGGGAACGGGAGCCGGGGCTCCCGGAGCAGGGTCTCCCGGACGGGCCGGGGGTGGTGGTCCTGCTCCATCGCTCATGCTGCCAGCGAACCCCGGGCCGCCCGGGGAGCCCGGGTCCGGGGTGTCGCTCTCGATTTGGTCACGGTCAGAGTCCGGCCGCGCCTCAAGCAACCGCGTCGGACTCCCGCAGACGCTGCGAGATGACCGCCGAGACCCCGTCGCCACGCATGGTCACCCCGTAGAGGGCGTCGGCGATCTCCATGGTCCGCTTCTGGTGGGTGATGACGAGGAGCTGGCTGCTGGCGCGCAGCTCCTCGTAGATCTCCAGCAGCCGGCCCAGGTTGGTGTCGTCGAGGGCCGCCTCCACCTCGTCGAGGATGTAGAAGGGGCTCGGCCGGGCGATGAACAGCGAGACCAGGAAGGCGACCGCGACCAGGGAACGCTCCCCGCCCGAGAGCAGCGAGAGCCGTTTGACCTTCTTACCCGCGGGCCGCGCCTCGACGTCGACCCCGGTGGTCAGCCAGCTGCCGGGCTCGGTCAGCACCAGCCGGCCCTCACCCCCGGGGAACAGCCGGGTGAAGACCCGCTCGAAGGCGCGCTCGACGTCGGAGTACGCCTCCGCAAATACCTGCTCCACCCGCTCGTCCACACCGGCGATGATGTCGATCAGGTCCTTCCGCGTGCGCCTCAGGTCCTCCAGCTGCTCAGCCAGGAAGCGGTGCCGCTCGGCCATCGCGTCGAACTCCTCCAGGGCCAGCGGGTTGACCCGGCCCAGGACGCCCAGCGACCGCTCTGCGCTCCGGAGCCGCTTCTGCTGCTGCTCGCGGACGTAGGGCAGCGGCGCCGGCACCTCGTCCTCCTCGGTGAGCGCCGAGCCGTCGGGGCGGGTCAGCACGGGGACGGGCTGGTCGGGTCCGTAGTCGGCGACCAGCACCTCGGGCGCCAGCCCCAGCTCGGTCATGGCCCGCTCGGTCAGGGCGTCGACCTTCATCCGCTGCTCGGCCCGGGCCAGCTCGTCGGCGTGCACCGCGTCGACCAGGCTCTCCTGGTCCGCGGCCAGCGATCGCAGACGCGTACGCGCCGTCTGGAGCCCGGCGTCGGCCTCGGTCCGCGCCGCCTCGGCCGCCGAGCGCTCCCGTGCGGCCGCAGCCAGCGACCGCTCCAGCTGCTGGGCCAGGAGTTGTCCGCCCTGCTGCACCGCCGCCGCCGTCCGGCCCTCGCGGAGCAGGCGTTCCCGGCGGGCCTCAGCCTTGGCCCGGGCCTGCCGCTCGTGGGTGGCGGCGCGGCGGAGGGCGTCGGCGCGGCCGGCCACCGCCCGAACCCGCTCCTCCACCGTACGCAGGGCCAGCCGGGTGTCCATCTCGGCCGAGCGGGCCAGCCGGGCCTGCTCGTTCAGCGCGTCCCGGCCGGTCGGGTCGGGCTCGCCGACCTCCTGGGTGTCCGCAGCCAGGGTGAGCCGGGTCTCCAGGTCGGCCAGGCCCGCAACGTCGCGGTCCCGGGCCGTCTCCGCGGCGGTGATCGCGGTCCGCAGCCGCTCGGCCTCCCCCTGGGCAGAACGGGCCGCCGAGCTCAGCTGCCCCAGCTCCTCGGCCAGCGCCGCCATGGCCGCGTCGGACTCGTGCAACCGGTCCAGGGCCACCTCCACACCCTGGGTGGCCTCGCGGTGCTCCTCGACCAGCTGCTGCTGGGCGAAGCGCAGCCGGTCGCCGACGTGGCTGGCCTCGGCAAGCCGGGCCTCGGCGTCCTCCACGGCGGCCTGCACCTCGATCAGGCTGGGCTGCGCCGAGGAGCCGCCGCTGGCGGTCCAGGCCCCCAGCACGTCGCCGTCCCGGGTCACCGCGACGACTCCGGGGTGCTCGCCGACCAGGGCCTGCGCCTGGGCCAGGTCTTCGACCACGGCCACCTGCCACAGCACCCGGGCCACCGCCGGTGCGAGGGCGGCGTCGTTGGTCACGACCTCCACCGCGTAGCGGGCTCCGGCCGG
>JBBQAB010000033.1:0-2339 GCA_038198385.1 Propionibacteriales bacterium | reverse complement strand
GCAGCAGGGGCAGGATGACCCGCTCGGTGAACTCCGGGTCGAAGCCGAACTCGTCGACCGCGTAGTCGCCGGCGATTCGCGAGCGGGCGAAGGCCAGCGTCTCCTCCCAGGAGTCCGTGCGCTCGATGCCCAGTGCCTCGGCCAGCCGCGAGCGGGCCGCCAACGGGTCGGCTGCCGCCTCCGTCAGGTCCTCCCGCGGGTGGTGGGTGAGTCCGCGCACGGCCTGCCCGACAAGACTGGCGAGATCGGAGAGCACGCCGCCGACCGACAGCGGGACCTCGTCGGACGACTCCTCGGGATCCGACTCCCCGGGCGGCTCAGGGGCGGGCGGCTCAGGGGCCGGCGGCCCGGGGGCGGGCGGCTCGAGGGCGGGCGGCTCGAGGTATGGATCTTCGGGGGACCGTCGCTCCGCCGACCGATCTTCCGCCAGCGACGGCGCTGGGCTGGTCGGTCGGACCCGCGACCGGCGAGCCGGTGCGAGTCCCCGGGCGGCCGCGGACGGGTTGGAGCGGCTGCCTCGACCGACGCGACCGGCGCTGCCGAGCTGGATGATCTCGGCGTCGGTCATGAGCGGGGCCGGGCCCCGACCAGACGCTCCACCGACCGGAACGCGCCCCCCAGCCGTTCGGGGCTGAGCGCACCCGGGGTGGCCGAGGCCACGAACTCCGCCAGGGCGGCCTGGCTGCTGTAGACCGGCTCGAATCCGGTTGCCTCACGGAAGCGTGCCGTGTCCATGCCCCGACCGTACGTCAGCGCGTCGATCTGGTCGGCGGAGAAGTCGCTGAGCCGGGCCTGCCGGAAGGTGGCGGCGACCAGCGGGGCCAGGGACTGCGGGATGCCGACCTCGGGTCGCCCCATCTGCCGCACCGCCTGGGACATCGTCACGATGTCCGAGGCGGCCACGTTGAAGGTGCCCGGGACGTCGCGACGGGTCACGAGCAGCAGGGCGCTGACCGCGTCACTGGGGTGCAGGAACTGCAGCCGGGCGTCGAAGCCGAGGACCCGTGGCACCACCGGCAGGGCCAGGTAGCGCGTGGTCGTGCTGGCGACCCCGGCCCCCATCAGGTTGGCGAGCCGCAGGGTGCTGACGACCACGTCGGGTCGGCGACGGGCCAGCCCGCGCACGTAGGTCTCGATCTCGACCGAGTCCTTGCCGAAGCCCGTACGCGGCTGGACCCGAGGTGACAGATCCTCGGTGAACTTGGCCGGATCCCGCGGCGAGGCCCCGTAGACCGACACCGAGCTCTGCACCACCAGCTTGCGCACGGACGGCACCGTCTGGCACGCCGCGAGCAGCTGCATGGTGCCGATGACGTTGATCTCCTTCATCGACGACCGCCCACCGGCCCCGCCCGGGGTTGCCACCATCGCCATGTGGACGACCGTGTCCACCGCCGAGCCGGCGATGACCTTCGCGATGACCGGGTTCCGGATATCCGCCCGGACGAACCGGGCGCGTCCCAGGTCGAACCTGGGGGGTGTCACGTCGACGCCGAGAACCTCGACGTCAGCGTCGGCGGCTAGTGAGCGGGCGAACCGTGCACCGAGATCCCGTGAGACTCCGGTGACAAGGACGACCCGCGTCATCTAACCCCCTGTGCGCAGCCGCTACTTGCCGGCGCGGCGACGCTGGATACGCGTCCGCTTCAGCAGCTTGCGGTGCTTCTTCTTCGCCATCCGCTTACGGCGCTTCTTGATGACCGAACCCACGATGTAGTGCCCTTCGATATTCCGGGATGCACTGCAGTCCCGAACCTAGTCAGATCTCCGACGTCATTCGCCAGACAAGTAACGAATGCTACCGGTCGGGGGCGCGAACACGCGACTCAGCGACCAGGCCCGAGGACCGTAGGGCAGCCGGACTCCCTCCGCAGGCTCAGGGCTGGACGGCCCAGGCCGGGTCGGGCCTCGGCCCGCCCGGGCCTACGGGACCTGCGCGGGAGCTGGACATAGGGTGACGACTCGTGAGCTCCTACCTCGAAGACTTCTCCCCCGGCTCCGGGCACCGCAGCCCCGCCCGGGCCTGGGTGCGCAGTGACGCCGCCCAGCTCAGCCTGAACGGGCAGTGGCAGTTCCGCTGGTCCCCGACCGCGGCCGGCTTGGACGAGCCCGGGGCCGCCGGCTACGACGACTCGGGCTGGGACACCATCCCGGTCCCGTCGCACTGGGTGCTCGAGGGAGACGGCGCGTACGGGCGGCCGATCTACACCAACGTCAAGTTCCCGTTCCCGATCGACCCCCCACACGTCCCCGACGAGAACCCCACCGGGGACCACCGTCGGACCTTCACCCTCCCCGACTGGGACTCCGAACACGTACTGCTGCGCTTCGACGGGGTG
>JBBQAB010000032.1:0-2461 GCA_038198385.1 Propionibacteriales bacterium | reverse complement strand
GATGGAGCCGGCGCCGCACGAGCGGCGGCTGGGGGACGACGAGCAGGCCTACTTCCTCGGGCTCCCCGAGACCAGCAAGCCCGACGACCGGGCCGGGGACATCAGCGGCGCAGCCCCGCAGCCCATGAACCAGGGTTACCTCAACCGCCAACGCAAGGACGCGTGATGACGCCCCTCCTGCTCACCCCTCTGGTCACCGGCGCCTCAGTGGCCTTCTGGCTGCTGGCCCCGGTGATGGTGCTGGGCGCCCTGGGCATGATCCTGGCCCGCAAGCCGGTGCACTCGGCCCTGTCGCTGGCCGTGGTCATGATCTCCCTGGCTGTGCAGTACGCCGCCCAGGACGCCCCGTTCCTTTTCGCGGTGCAGATCATCGTCTATACCGGCGCCATCTTGATGCTCTTCCTGTTCGTGCTGATGCTCGTCGGGGTCGACTCCTCGGACTCCCTGGTCGAGACGATCAAGGGTCAGCGACCGCTCGCCGTGCTGGCGGGGGCCGCCTTCGGCGCCCTGCTCATCTTCGCGGTCGGGAACGCCATGATGGGCCCCGAGATCGGTCTGGTCTCGGCCAACAGCCAGTACGACGGCAACGTCCGTGGGATCGCGGCGCTGGTCTTCACCCGCTATGTGGTGGCCTTCGAGGCCACCTCGGCCCTGCTCATCACCGCCGCCGTCGGGGCGATGGTCCTGGCCCACCGCGAGCGGCTCGGCAAGAAGCGCACCCAGGCCGACCTGGCCGGGGAACGGCTGCGTCGCTACGCCGAGTACGGCGAGCACCCCGGCCCGCTGCCCACCCCGGGGGTGTTCGCCCGGCACAACGCCGTCGACACCCCGGCCCTGCTGCCCGACGGCTCGGCCTCGGACCGCTCGGTGTCGACGACCCTGCGGGCCCGCGGGCGGATCATGGACACCCCGGACCTGGTCAAGCCGATCGACGCGACCGTGCAGGCGATCAAGCCGCGGGCCGAGGACGAGGAATGAACCCCACGCACTACATCGTCCTGTCGGCGATCCTGTTCACCATCGGCACCGTCGGGTTCATGATCCGGCGCAACGCCATCGTCGCCTTCATGTGCGTCGAGCTGATGCTGAACGCCTCGAACCTGGCCCTGGTCACCTTCTCCCGCATGCACGGCGCGTTGGACGGGCAGGTCGCCGCCTTCTTCGTCATGGTGGTGGCGGCGGCCGAGGTCGTGGTCGGCCTCGCCATCATCGTGACCATCTTCCGTACGCGTCGCTCGGCCTCGGTCGACGACGCGAACCTGCTGAAGTTCTGAGGGCTGGATGTCTGTCCTGGAAGTGCTGACCCCCGTCGCCGCGACGGGGCTGTTCTCCTACGCCTGGCTGCTGATCGCCGTCCCGGCACTGAGTGCGGCCGTCCTGCTGCTCAGCGGGCGGGTGGGTGACGCCTGGGGCCATCTGCTCGGCACGCTGGCACCGTTCGTCTCGTTCGCGCTCGGCCTGGCCCTGTTCGTGGACCTGCTGGGTCGCGACGGGCCCTCGCGCTCGGTCGCGGTACCGCTCTACGACTGGATCTCCTCTGGGCGCTGGCACATCGGGGCCGGGCTGCTGATCGACCAGCTCTCGATCCTGTTCGTGCTGCTCATCACCGGGGTCGGCGGTCTCATCCATGTCTACTCCATCGGCTACATGGCCCACGACGCGCGTCGGCGCCGCTTCTTCGCCTTCCTCAACCTGTTCGTGGCCGCCATGCTGCTGTTGGTGCTGGCCGACAACTACCTGGTGCTCTTCGTGGGCTGGGAGGGCGTCGGGCTCGCCTCCTACCTGCTGATCGGCTTCTGGTCCCACAAGCCCACCGCGGCCACCGCGGCCAAGAAGGCGTTCGTGGTCAACCGGGTCGGGGACATGGGCCTGTCGCTGGCCGTGATGCTGATGCTCGCGACGTTCGGCTCCTCGGCCTTCGTCGACGTGAACGCCGGCAGCCCCCAGCTCGGTGCGACCACCGCCACCGTGATGGGGCTGCTGCTGCTGCTTGGGGCCTGCGGGAAGTCCGCCCAGGTGCCGCTGCAGTCCTGGCTGCTGGACGCGATGGAGGGTCCGACCCCGGTGTCGGCCCTGATCCACGCGGCCACCATGGTCACGGCCGGGGTCTACCTCGTCGTCCGCAGCCATGCCGTGTTCGCGGAGTCAGCCACCGCCAGCACCGTCGTGGTCATCGTCGGGACCGTGACCCTGCTCTTCGGGGCCTGGATCGGGTGCGCCAAGGACGACATCAAGAAGGTCCTGGCCGGCTCGACCATGTCCCAGATCGGCTACATGATGCTCGCGGCGGGGATCGGCCCGGCGGGCTACGCTTTCGCGATCTTCCACCTCCTGACCCACGGCTTCTTCAAGGCCAACATGTTCCTCGGAGCCGGGTCGGTCATGCACGGCATGGACGACGACGTGAACATGCGGCACTACGGCGCGTTGGCGCGCTTCATGCCCCTGACCTTCGTCACCT
>JBBQAB010000031.1:0-3045 GCA_038198385.1 Propionibacteriales bacterium | reverse complement strand
TGACCGAGGCACTCTTCCACGCCGACCACCAGGTGAGCGGGGAACCCGTGCACGACTGACCCGTGCACGACTGGCCGGGCATGACTGACCCAGGCATGACTGACCCAGGCACCACTGACCCGGCCCCGCTGCCCGACTACCTCCGGCTGCGGCCGGCGAGTCCACGTACCGTGGGAACGTGAGCCAGCTCAAGACCCATATCCTGCTGGCCGTGTCCGTCCTCCTCGGCTCGGCCATCCCGTTCATCCCGACCGGAGAGATGGTGAGCGGCGCCGCCGCCTTCGCCTCGAACTCCAAGTTGAACCTGCTCCTGATCTTCGTCATCACCTGGATCTGCTCGGTTCTCGGCGACACCCTGATGCTCATCGAGGCCCGGATCTTCGCCCACCGGCTGCGACCGTGGCTGGCCCGCAGGAAGTTCGCGGAGCGGGTCGCCCAGGCTCAGGCCGCCCTGACCAGCAACGCGTTCAACGCCATCGTCACCGGCCGCCTGATCCCCGGCGGTCGGACGCCGATCATCCTGGCGCTGGGCCTGTCGCGCTACTCCGTACGCCGCTTCATGATGTTCGACACCGTGGCCTGCGCCCTGTGGGCCGGGATCTATTCCTCCATCGGCTCCATCGGCGGTCGGATCGCGTCGCACCCGATCTGGGCAATGGTGATCGCGGTCGCCTTCGCGGTGTCGATCGGTGTCCTCGTCCAGCAGATCATCAAGGTGATCGCCTGGCTACGAACCCGGGCCCAGAAGGACGAGGAGCCGGCCGCCCCCCAGGTCTGAACCGGAACCGGTGGCGCCGCGCAGGGGTCAGAAGACAGTTCTGGCGTAGCCGCGCCATTGCGACTACGCCAGAACAACCCCCAAAAGGGGTCTAGACCACCGCTACTTGACGCCGCCCGCCGTCAGGCCGGCGACGATGCGGCGCTGGAACAGCAGCACCGCGATAAGCAGCGGCACAGTCACGATCACACCGGCGGCCATGATGGAGCCGTACGGGGTGTCGAAGCCGGTTGTGCCGGTGAACTTGCTGATGGCCACGGTGGCCGTCTGCCGGTCCGCCGCCTGCAGGAAGGTCAGCGCGACGAGGAACTCGTTCCACGACCCGATGAACACGATGATGGCAGTGGTGAACACACCGGGGGCGGCGAGCGGAAGGATGACCTTCCGGAACGCGACACCCGGGGTGCAGCCGTCGACCATCGCGGCCTGCTCCAGCTCCATGGGGAGCTGCTTGAAGAACGCCGTCAGGTTCCACACCGCCAGGGGCAGGCCGAAGCTCAGACCCGGGACGATGACCGCCTGGTAGGTATTGATCCAGTACGGAAACCACTCGAACGGTGCCGTCGAGGAGAACATCTTCAGCAGCGGCGGGATCAGGATGATCAGCGGGAACATCGAGCAGGCCATGATGACCCACAGCACCGCCGGCTTGCCCTTGAACTTCAGCCGCGCTAGCGCGTACGCCGCCACGATGCCGAACAACAGGGTCAAGACGGTGGTCGTTCCCGAGACGATCAGCGAGTTGATCAGCGAGCGACCGAAGTTGTTGTTCCCCGCGAAGACGCCCTGGTAGTTCTCGAAGGACGCCGGTCGGGGCAGGAAGTCCGTGCTGCGGCCCATGGTGGGCAGCCGGAGCGAGGACACGATCATCCAGTAGAACGGGATGATGCAGTACAGGACGATCAGCGCCATGCCCAGGTAGGCGGCAACCTTTCCGACCTGAGCCTTACGGCTCTTCTTCGGCTGCGCGAGACGCGTCACCTCCTCCGACGACAGCTGCGAGCTGGCAGTCGGGGCCGTTGCGGTCGCCATCAGTGAGCACCCCCCATAGTGGAGATCGCAGCGACGGCGGACTTCTCACCGTCGGGGTCGATCCCGGTCGGCTTACCCTTCTTACCCTTCGTCTTCTTCTCCGCGCCGTCCCCGATCACGTCCGCACCGAGGAGCTTCACGAACACGTAGGCGATCAGCAGGACGTAGATGAAAAGGATGATCGCGTACGCCGCCGCCGGCCCGTACCGCTGCTGGGTGGCTTCCTGGTAGGCGAAGATCGACAGCGTCTCGACGTGGTACTTGCCCGGGCCGATCATGCCGTAGGGCAGGTCGAACATCCGCAGGGTGTCGAGGGTACGGAACAGCACCGCCACGACCAGGGTCGGCTTGACCATGGGGAGGGTGATGCGGACGAACTGCTGGACCGCTGAGGCGCCGTCGACCTTGGCCGCCTCGTAGACCTCGGCCGGAATGGTCTGCAGCCCCGCCAGGGTGAGCAGGCCGATGAACGGCGCGGTCTTCCAGACGTCAGCAATGATGACGGCCCAGAAGCCGGGGGTGGAGTCGGCGAGCCAGAGGATCTGCTGGCCGAGAATCCGGTTCATGACACCGGCCTCGTCGAAGATGAGCTTCCACATCAGCGCCGAGACGATGGTGGGGATGGCCCACGGGACGAGGATGCCCGCGCGGACGATGCCACGGCCCCGGAAGGCCTTGGACATGATCAGGGCCATCGCCACACCGAGGATGGTCTCCAGGATGACGCAGATGACGGTGATGGCGGTCGTGTTCCAGAACGCGTTCCAGAAGCGACCCATGGTGCCGAAGTTGCCTCCGACGTTGTCCATCCCCGAGAAGATGGCGGTGAAGTTGCCGAGTCCCGAGAAGGACTCGCCGCCGGCCACCATGCCGGTGTTGGGGTCGACACCGCTGTTGGCGGTGAAGAACGACTCCCGGATGGACAGCAGGACTGGGATACCGGCCACGATGATGATGACGAGAAGCGTGGGCGCGAGCAGCATCCAGGCCAGCCGGCCCTGCCCGTCACTGAGCGCGTTCTTCTTGTGCTTGTGACCGTCGTTGCCCACGGTCGAGATGCTCTGTGGTTCCGCCGTGGCAGTTGCCATGCGGCTACCTCCCTTTCTGGAAGGCACCGAGTTCCCGGCCGGCACGGGGCCGGACCGGGAACTCAGATGCGGAGGACCTACCTGCCTACTTGATCAGCGTCTGGAGCTTGGTCTGCAGAGACTGCATGGCCGCGTCCGGAGCGGTCT
>JBBQAB010000030.1:0-4765 GCA_038198385.1 Propionibacteriales bacterium | reverse complement strand
GTTGCCGATCCCGGCCACCAGCACCTTCCCGCTCATCGGCTGCTCACCCGTCCTTGCTCAGGTCCTCGCCGCGCGGCGTTCCGGCGGTGTGCGCCGGACCGACTCCCGGGTCGCTGTCCTCGCTCTCCGGCATCGAGCCTGCCGGTTGCTCGTCGCTCGGCGAGGCCCCCGCACCGCGCTCCGTCGTGGCTGCTTCCGGTGCCTTCGGGGCGGCGTCCTCGACCGGGCCCGTGGCCCCGCCGACCTTGGCGCCGTCCTTCACGCCTGCGTCCGGTGCGTCGACGTCGGCACTCTCGCGGCGGCCTTCGTAGGGCGGTAGCGTTCGGCCCGCGATGTCGGGGTCGTCGCCGTGGACGTGGGATTCCGTGCTCATCGGGCTCCTCCTTCGGTCTCAGCCACCGTCGCCGGTCGGCAGCTGGATGTCACTGTCCTGCGCTCTCTGCGGGTCGACGGAGCTGTCGCTCTCCTGGTCCGCCGTGCCGGCCGGGCGGGCGACCGGACCGCCGGACGGTCCGTCCGAGCCGGTATCTCGCGAACCCACGGGACCTCGTTCGGTCTGAGGTTCTCCAGTCAGGTGCTCACCTTCTGCGTCGCTCATGGTCTGCTCCTCCTCACTCTGGCTCCTCACATCTGGCGCATCTTGAGGTACCTGCGGACGTCCGGGATCGAGCGGACGGCGATGACGACCGCGCCCGCCGTGCCCGCGATCATCACCGCGGTGGTGATCAGTCCGATTGTTCTCATGGGTGGCCCTCCTTTCCCTCATCGGAGATGGTCGGCACCCGCGTAGGTGGGTCCCCCGCAAGGGGCTCCAGCTCATCGGGGGCGAAGTAGAGGTAGCGGCCGTACCAGTCGTGCAGGTCCGACGCCGGGTCGTCGACCAGGACGAGCGCCACGTGCACACTCCCGTCCACGTCGGTGAGCACCGCTGTCACCCGAGCCACCTGGTCGGAGAAGAACAGGTCTTGCGCGTCCGCCCGGCGGGACGGGTGCACCCGGACCAGGCTGCCCTTGCTCACGCTGACCCCGTCGATGAGCACCGCGTCCACCTCGGGCTGGACCCGTTCGTCGGCGGCCGGGTCCCACCACGGCACGTCCCCGGTCTCGAACCACGGCGTCTCTTCGGGGTCGGCCATGCCGGGAGCGGCCATCTCGGACGGGGGGCTGCGCAGGATGCCGTGCAACTGCTGCAGGTCCTCGACGCTCATGGCGTCGCAGCGCTCAATGATCTCCCGGGCGCGGGGGTCGGTCGCACGGGCCTCGGCCTTCTCGCTCTCGGTCATGGTCATCACCCGCAGGGTGAGGATCTCGTCGATCTCGCAGCCGTCGAACAGGGCGCCCGGGCTCTCGGGGGCGATCTCGGGATAGTCGTACAGGATGATCGGTGAGGCCAGGACCACGTCGGCGCTGCCGCTCGGTCCGGCCAGCACCGGCCAACACCGACGCTGCTGGCACGACGCGACCGCCGCCACGGCCTCGTCCGGCGGTTCGAGCAGGGAGACGAAGCTCTGGCCCTCGGCCTCGATGAGCAAGTGGGCCCCGATGAAGGAGCTGCGGATGGCGTCGTCCTTGGTCCGTGTCCGCGCCGGTGTGATGTTCTCGACGCCTAGCTCGAGCCTCAGGAACCCCTCCACCGGGGTAGTAACGACCCGGACCTCCGCGTGCAGCGGCTCTCGTCCCCGGACGACCCGGCCCACCAGCGTGCCGTCGGCGCTCAGCAGCAACTCGGTGTCCTCGCCCCCCTCGACCCGTACGGGGGAGGTGGTCGCGGTCGCCAGGGCCAGAACGGGCCAGGTCGGCAGGACCACCTCGTGCTCGACCGTCTCATCCCAGCTCAACATCAGCTGGCCGTCGACGATCAGCTCGGGGACGGGTCGAAACGTTGCCGGCGCTCCCGCCGCGCCCGGCTGGGCTTCTTCGAGGCTGCGCAGTTGGAGCTGCAGGAACCGCAGGTGCACGGTGACGGTGGGCTCGACGGCTTGGTCGTCCTCGATGTCCCCCAGCAGGCACTGGGCCGACATCGCCGGCTCCTCCCCGAAGCCGTCGACGGCTGCTCCAGGCGGCCCGAGGACGCCGAACTGCCACCGGGACTGGTTCTTGCGCGAGGTCGCGCGGTAGGGGTAGAGCAGGTACCCCTCGTACAGCACCGCGTCGGCGACCTCACGCGCCAGCTCGAGGCTCACCGCCTCGTCACCTCGGCTGGGGCGAGCAACGAGGTGATCGTGGCGTCCCACGTCGTCAGCCCGTGCTCGGCCTGGTAGCGCGCCAGGTCGGTCAGCACGTCACGGTCGAGCCGCAACCAGCCGGTGCTGGGGTAGTTCAGCTGGATCACCTGTTGCCAGACCGCGACGGGCATGGAGTAGGAGGCCTCGCAATCCCAGGCGACCTGCTCGACGCCGAAGCCGGAGCTGCCCCGGGTGAAGATCGTGCCGGAGAACAGCAGGGCGAGCGGAACGACACCCTCGCGCAACGCGTGCAGGTACTTCGAGCCCGTCACCTCGAAGTCGTAGGTGCAGGGCAGCGGCAGGTCGACCTCGGTCGCCCCTCGGAAGCCCTGGACCATCGTGGTGCAGTGCATCCACAGGAACGGGCGGAGGGTGTCCCGCCAGCGGTTGCGCCCGCCGAACAGGGCGAGCAGGCCCGCTTCCTCGGCGTCGTCGTAGCGCCGGCGCTGGGGCTCGATCCGCACCTGGCAGCGCAGGGCGATGGCGTGGACCGGGGTCTCGGTCGTCTCCTCGATCCGCAGCCGTGCCGTCAGCAGGGGGCTGATCGCGTACGGCTCGGCCACGACGTCGAGGGCGGTGAACGTGAGGGCAATCATTGCGAGGCCCGTTCGTGGACGGCGGGTGCGGGCTTGGCCCGGCACGCAACGGCGGCGAAGAACTCGTCCACGGCCTGGCGGACTTCGGTCCCGCCATCGAACCCGCGCCAGAGCCGCCGGAGCTGGCCCACCAGCTCATAGCAGGTGTCGATGGGCACGAGGTGGCACGAGAAGTCGTTGCCGCCGCGCTCGCTGCCGCGAATCAGCAGCGCCTCGACGTCGGTCCGGAGCAGGCCGAGCTCGGGGTTCGCGGTCACGATCCGCGACCAGGCCTCCAGCGGCAGCTCGGACTCGGTCGCCCCGGCCGGCCCGGGGTAGAAGGCCACTACCCGTCCCAGCACCGAGTTGCGGAACAGGAACGCCAGACCGACCGGAATCTCCAGCTCATCGTACTGCCGACCGTCCAGGAGGAAGTCCGGGAACGACAGGTAGCGGTCGGGCACGGCCCGGTAGCGCAGCGCGGCGTCCTGGTCGGTGAACAGCAGGTAGCAGCCGCGGCAGGTGCACATCAGGCCGCGGCTCTCCAGGTTGACCACGTGCTGGTGCTCGGCACCGATCGGCTCCGCGCACATCTCGCAGCGCTCACCTTCGATGGGAGCCGGGCGGGTCGTGACCACCCGCCGGAGACCGGCCAGCGGGGAGTCGCGGCGGTTCAGGGCCGACATGCTCACGCTGTCGCCCCGAGTGGTACGGCGACCGAGACCGTCCCGGAATCGACGAGCAGGGGCAGCGGGTCCAGGTGGAGCTCCGGCGACTCGAGGCACGCCCCCGCGCGCCGGACCTGGAAGTGGGTGCCGCAGGCGGAGCAGCGCAGCGCCGCGTCCCCGGTCACTCCACCGAGGAGTCGGCCGAGGGTCGCGTCGGCCATGGGGTCCCCGCACCGGTCGCAACGGCCGACGAAGGCATACAGGTCGGTGCCGATCCGGCAGCCGAGGACGGGTGTCCCGGTGACGTCGAGGGTCGTGACCTCGCCGTCCGACAGGGCGGCGAGTCCCGTGACGGTTTCCCAGCTGGAGCCCTGCCGCCCCGGGTTCAGCCGACCGGCGCCACGGGCGGGCTCCAGGCGGGACCAGAGGGAGTCGACCGCAATGACCGGTCCGGCGGCGACCTCGGTGCTCGCGATCGGCGTCTCGACCTCGATGCCCACGACCTCGGGTGCCGCCGCCTCGACGGCGCCCTCGACGGCCAGCTTGAGCGTCACCGCGGAGGAGGCGCAGCCGTCGCAGCTGCCGAGCAGCCGCAGCCGCACGACCCCCTCGTCGCTGATCCCGAGCAGCTCGACGTCCCCGCCGTGGCTGCCGAGGTAGGGCCGGACGCCCTCCAGGGCCTGCTCGACCCGGGTCAGGACGCCGTAGGGGTGCAGGTCGTGCACCAGCAGCAGGCTTGACACCAGGTCGTCGGCCGCCAGGGTGGCGAGCACCTCGTCGTCCAGGTGGCCGGCCTCGTGCAGCACTGTCAGCAGCCGTTCCAGGCCCGCGCCGTAGAGGTCGGCGACGAGCCGGACCAGTTCCTCCGCGCGCTCGCGCGCGACGGCGCCGCCCGCGGCGCTGGCTTCGAGCAGGGTGTTGATGCGGTCGCCCGTGACCTCGAGGTCGACCCCGTCGCGTGAGCGCGTCGATTCGTTGCCTGAGCTCGTCGAAGACCCTTCGGCAGGCTCCAGGCGTGCGAGAGGGTCGGCGCTCGGGTGCACTATTCCGCCACGTACTCGGTGGGGGAGTGCATCCGCTCGAGCTTCTGGCCGCCGCCCAGGTACATGTGCACACCGCACGGCAGACAGGGGTCGAAGCTGCGGACGGTACGCATGATGTCGATGCCCTTGAAGTGCTCCCGGTCGTTCTCCTCAAAGATCGGCTGGCCCTGGACGGCGTCCTCGTACGGGCCCGGGGTGCCGTAGGAGTCGCGCGGGCTCGCGTTCCACGGCGTTGGGGGGTAGGGGTGGTAGTT
>JBBQAB010000029.1:0-9741 GCA_038198385.1 Propionibacteriales bacterium | reverse complement strand
GTCCATCACGTCGTCGTGGACCAGGGCGCTGACGTGCAGCAGGTCCAGGCTGGCGGCGGCGGTCACCAGGGCGGCCTGCTCGTCGGTGGGCAGGCCGGCGGCGGCGACGTAGCCCCAGACGCAGAACGCCGGCCGCAGCCGCTTGCCTCCGCTCAGCAGGTCCCGCGCCATCTGGAGGACGGGGTCGAGCTCGTCGCCCATGGCGGCCAGTGCGGGCTGCTGGTCGTCCAGGAAGGTCGTCAGCCGGGCCGAGACCAGGTCGCGGAAAGCCGGGGCCAACGGGTCCCGGGGGTCCAGTGCAGGCTGCCGTTGAGCGGCGTCGGTGCCGAGGACCTCGTCGATGACCACATGCTGAGCCTACGGAGGGGTCTGGGGGCCGCCACCTAGGGTGTTCGTATGCCGGTCTTGCGTGTCTCCACCTCGGACCGGGGCCGGGTCTTTCCGGCGGGCCGGAGGCCGCGACGACGTCGGCCGACGATCGCTGAGCTGCTCGCCACGCAGACCCGCCCGCTCTACTCCTTCGAGTTCTTCCCGCCCAAGGACGAGGTCCAGCAGCGCCAGCTCTGGACCGCCGTCCGGGAGCTGGAGTCGCTGAGCCCGGACTTCGTGTCGGTGACGTACGGCGCGAGCGGGTCGACCCGGGACCGCACCATCACCGCCACCGAGGCGATCGCCCAGCAGACGACCATGCGCTCGGTCGCCCACCTGACCTGCGCAAGCCAGAGCCGGGACCAGCTGCGGCAGGTCATCGGCTCGTACGCGGCCGCCGGGGTGCACCACGTGCTGGCCATCCGGGGGGACATGCCGGGCGGCCCGACGGTGCCCTGGGAGGCGCACCCCGACGGTCTCGACAACGCCACCGAGCTGGTGGCGCTGGTCCGGGAGCTGGGGGACTTCTGCGTGGGCGTGGGCGCCTTCCCCGACCCGCACCCGGAGCGCCAGGACCCCGACCTGGACGCGCGGCTGCTGGTCGCCAAGGCCGAGGCCGGGGCCAGCTTCGCCATCACCCAGCTCTTCTTCGTCCCCGAGACCTACTTCTCGCTGGTCGACCGGGTGCGCGCGCTCGGCTGCGACATCCCGATCATCCCCGGGGTGATGCCGATCACGAACGTCCGTCAGGTGACCCGGTTCGCCGAGCTGTCCGGGGCGGCCCTGCCCGCAGCGGTGATCGACCGGATCAACGCGGTGGCCGAGGACCCCGACGAGGTCCGGCGGGTCGGCATCGAGCTCGGCACCGAGCTGTCCCGCACGCTGCTGGACGGCGGGGCCCCGGGCCTGCACTTCTACACCCAGAACCGCTCGCGGGCTACCCGAGAGATCTACGCCAGGCTGCACCAGGACGAGCGTCCAGGGTGACCAGCCGCTGGGTGGGGCGGGTCAGGGCGACGTAGAGCGCCCGTACGCCGCCAGGGGCCTCGGCCACGATCCGGTCGGGCTCCACGACCAGCACCGCGTCGTACTCCAGGCCCTTGGACTCGGTCGAGGTGACCACGGCGACCCGATCGGCCCCCTCCAGGCCGGCGTCGGCGAGGGCGGCGGCCAGGGCGGGCGTCGCCGCCGGGGCACCGACCAGCCCGACCGTCCCCTCCACCTGTCCGAGCAGCGCGGCCACCGCCCCGATCGCGTTCGGGACCAGACCGTCGGCGTCGGCGACCAGCAGCAGCGGCTCGATCCCGGTGGAGCGGACCGCCTGGGGCAGGTCCGCGTCTGGAAAGTCCTGCACGACGACCTTGGCCGCCAGGTCGAAGACCTCGGACGGGCTGCGGTAGTTGGTGCTCATCCGGAAGCGGCGTACGGGGGCGGTCCGGACGATCTCGTCCAGGGCCCGGGTGGTCTCCGCCGGGTCGGGCCAGGAGCTCTGAGCCGGGTCGCCGACGATGGTCCAGCTGGCGCTGGCCCCCCGTCGACGCAGCATCCGCCACTGCATCGGCGTGATGTCCTGCGCCTCGTCCACCAGGATGTGCGCGTACGTCTGGTAGGGCAGCTCGAAGGGGTCGACCTCGCGGGGGGTGCTGAGGCGGTCGGCGGTGGTCACCACCTCGGCGAACTCGGAGTCCTCGTCCAGGAACAGCGACACCTCCGGCTCCGCCTCGACCGGCGCGGGCCCGAGCAGGCTGACCAGCTCGTCCAGCAGGGCGCCGTCCGCCGCGGTCCAGGCGTCCGGGGCCGAGCCCGAGCGGCCGACACCGGCGTAGCTCGCGTTCAGCCGGTCGCACTCGGCGTTGGACAGGGCCGAGGCCGAGAGCCGGCGCAGCAGGGCCGGGTCGGCCAGCCGGGCCAGTGCCTCGGGGGCGCTCACGACGGGCCACCAGGCCAGGCAGAACATCTTGAACGCGGCGAGGTCGGTGATGATGTCCTCGAACTCGTCGCGCTCGAGGTCGACCTCGACGGGCCGGATGCGGTAGAGCGCCACGAGCAGCGCCTTCTCGGCCGCCTCACGTCCCAGGTTGAGCTTGTGGTGGGCCAGCACCTCGGCCCGGATCCGTTCCAGGGTCGTGGTCGGCAGGGCCAGGACGTTGCCCTTGATGGTGACGCGCAGCTCCAGCGGGACGGCCTGCGGCGGCTCGTGTACCAGCCGGCTCAGCACCTTGACCATCCGGAGGCTGCCCTTGACGGCCAGGGTGGGGGCGTCGTCCACGCGGTCTCCGGTGATCCTCACCACGTCGCTGGCGACCGAGCCGATGGAGCGCAGCGTGACGGACTCCTCGCCCAGGGAGGGCAGGACCCGCTCGATGTAGTTCATGAAGACCCGGCTGGGGCCCACGACCAGCACGCCGCCGGACTCGAAGCGCCGCCGGTTGGAGTAGAGGAGGTACGCCGCGCGGTGCAGCGCGACGACCGTCTTCCCGGTGCCGGGGCCGCCGGAGATCATGGTGAAGCCCTGGTGGGCCGCCCGGATCGCCTCGTCCTGCTCGGACTGGATGGTGGCCACGATGTCGCGCATCGTGTGGCCCCGGGCGCGGGACAGGGCGGCCATCAGCGCGCCCTCACCGACCACGACCAGCTCCGCGTCGGCGTTCTCGCCGTCCAGCAGGTCGTCCTCGATCCCCACCACGGTGGGCCCCTGGCAGCGCAGGACCCGACGGCGTACGACCTGCATGGGGCTGGCGGGGGTGGCGCGGTAGAACGGCTCGGCCGCGGGGGCGCGCCAGTCGATCACCAGCGGCTCGTACTCGTCGTCGCGAACCCCGATCCGGCCGACGTAGCGGACCTCACCGTCGGTCCGGTCGAGCCGGCCGAAGACCAGGCCCTCGTGCTCGCCGTCCAGCACGGCCAGCCGTTTGGCGGCCTGGAAGGCGAAGACGTCGCGCTCGTACAGGCCGGTGCCGTCCTCCTCGCGGACGTAGGACCCACGGTCGGAGTGGAACAGGGAGCGCCCCGCGCTGGCCACCTGCTGCGCGGACCGGGTGGCCACGGCGAGCTGGTCGTAGACCCGGTCGACGTGGGCCTGTTCGACGGCCAGCTCACGGTCGACGGGACTGCCGGGGCCGGTTCCGGGGGCGTCGATGGCGTCGGTCTGCGCGTCAGTCAAGAAGAGGTTTCCTTAGCGGTCGAAAACGAACATCTGAGTATAGGGGCGATCTGGACCCCCGCCCAGCGCCGTTCGCGGGGCGTACGCCGCCTCCCGGGCTCAGGCCGCAGCGCCGGTGAGCAGCTGACGCAGGGTGAGCGGGGTCCGCCCGGTCAGACGGGCGACGTCCTCGCTCAGGACGTCCAGGCTGCCCTCTGCGATCGCGGTGTAGGTCGACACCCAGGCGTCGACCTGCCAGGCGGGGGCGCCGTAGGAGGCGCGGGAGGTGTACACCTCGGGCACCGTCTCGTGGTGGAAGGTGACGGTTCGACCCGTGATCTCGGTGGTCACCGCGGCCGCCTCGGCCAGGGAGAGCGACTCCGAGCCGGTCAGGTGGTAGGTCAGGCCGAGGTGGGCCGTCGGGTCCCGGAGCACGGCGAGGGCGGAGCGGACCACGTCGTCGCGGGCCACGGCCGCCATCCGACCGGCACCGGCCGGACCGCGGATCACCCCGTCCGCCCCGGCGAGCAGGGGCAGGAAGTCGAGGTAAAAGGAGTCACGCAGGAACGTGAAGCCCAGGCCACGGTGCCGGACGTGCTCCTCGGTGGCCCAGTGGTCGCGGCCCAGCGTGAAGGTGGCGTCCGGGGCGGCCCCCAGGAACGAGGTGGAGACCACGTGCTGGACGCCCGCCTCCGCGGCGGCGTCGACGAACCGCCGGTGCTCCCCGAGCCGGTCCTCGCTCTCGGCCGCGGACACCATGAAGAGCAGGTCGATGTCCGACAGAGCGGCCGTGGAGCGATCGTCGCCGTAGCTCGTCTCGACGACCTCGGCACCGGGCAGCTGCGGGGCCCGCTCGGCCGAGCGGCTCAGCAGACGCAGGCTGACCCCGTCGGCGGCGAGGGCGCGGGCCACCCGTGACCCGAGATAGCCGGTCGCTCCGGTGACGGCGACGGTCGGTGCGGCGGTCGCGATGCTCATGGCGGGGCAACCGCGCAGGCTCCCGTCGCATTCCCGTCCCGTCGCCTTCCCGTCCCTGGCGTTCCCGGCCCCAGGCTGCGTCGGCCGCGTTACCTCGGGTAGCCGTCCAGTCCGTAGGTGGCCAGGGCCGCCGAGAGCAGCACGGCCGACGGCCCGCTCCCGCCCGGTGAGGCCGGGCCGGCCAGGTGGAGCCCGTCCAGCCCGGGGGCGACCAGCGGGCGGCGGGACCAGCCGGCGAACCCACGCCAGGCCGCGCCCGTGGCCCGGCTCGGAACCGGGTCGCGGTAGTCGTGCCGGCTCTCCAGGGTGCCCTCGGGGTGCGGTCGCCGGTAGCGCACCAGCGGCACGCCGACCTCGTCGAGCTCGACCGTCTCGCTCACCGCCGTGGTCCGCTCCGGGAGCAGCAGGTGGCTGACCGAGGCGGCCAGGGCCGGCCGAAGCCCGTGCACCCGGCGCCGGGTTCGGCCCAGAATGCGGCGGGGGAGCAGGTCGTCCAGGGTCGTCCAGGGGTCGACCGTGCTGATGACCGCGTCGGCCCGAACCTCCCCGTCGGCGGTCCGCACCCCCCGCGCCCGGCCGCCCTCGACCAGGATCCCCGCGACGGGGCGGTCCAGGTGGACGCGCACCTTGCGCAGAGCCAGCCGGGCGGCGAGGGTCTCGGTCAGCAGGGACGACCGTCCGGCGTCGAAGCCCGCCGGGTCGGTCGGCACCACCTGCCAGCGTCCGAACGTGCGCTGGACGGCCAGCTCGACCGCCACCATCGCCGGCGTCTGGTCGGGGCTCGACCCGGCCCGCGGACCCAGGCTGCGGACCACCGACCCCAGCTGCGGGTGGTCCAGCTCCTCGGCCAGGTCGGCCAGGCTGCGGCGGTGCCACAGCCGGGCCCTGACGGCCCGGGTCAGCGGACGGCCGGACGGCATCTCGCGCTCCAGGCCCAGCGGTCGCAAGGTCTGCCAGACGTCGTCGAGCCGGTCCAGCAGGTCACGCCAGCGACCGGCGACCGCGGGCCCGTACGCCGAGGTGAGGACGGCGTACTGCTCACCCCGGTCACTCGGCAGGTCCACAGCGCTTCCGTCGGCGAAGACGTAGTGCGTCGGGGCGGCCGGTCCGAGGGCGTAGCCGAGCCGGTCCAGCTCGGCCTCGAGCGGACGTCCGCTCTTGCGGAAGAGGTCCCGCCACGGGGCCGGGAAGCCGATGACGGCGGGGGCGTCGTCCACGCGCAGGCCCTCGACCTCGTACGCCGCCCACGTCCCCCCTAGGCTCGGCCGGGCCTCGAACAGGTCGACCTGGTGCCCGGTCTTGGCCAGTCGCGCGGCGGCGGCCATCCCGGCCAGCCCGCCGCCGACCACGACGACACTCTCGCGGTCAGGCACGGTGGCTCACGGGTCGAGGGTAGAGGGTGCCGGTCGCCGGGGCGCTGCGGCGAGCCCGGTCGCCTGCGTCGTCATGGTGGGCTGCCCCGTCATGGTCGGCGGCAGGGGTCGGTCGGGCCGGTGCGGGCGCCCGCCCGGGGTCGCCCTCGGGCTGGGCCGGTTCCTCGGGGGTCTGGGAGGCTGGGGAGATGACCCCCGAGACGACCAGCGAGGCGACCAGCGGACCGAGGGTGACCATCACCTACTGCACGCAGTGCCGATGGCTGCTGCGGGCGAGCTCGCTGGCCCAGGAGCTGTTGACCTCCTTCACCACCGACATCGGTGAGCTCGCCTTGCGGCCCGGCGTCGGGGGCATCTTCCAGGTGCACGTCGGGGACGAGCTGGTGTGGGATCGCAAGGTGCACGGCGGGTTCCCCGAGCTCGGCCCCCTCAAACGGTCCGTCCGAGACCGGGTGGCCCCGGGCCGCGACCTCGGCCACACCGACCGAGCGGCAGAGCCCGGGACGGCCGAGCCGCCCACGGTCTAGCCCGCCACGGCAGTACCCACCACCGTCGAGCCCGCGACGGTAGCCCGGTCGCGACAGAGATCGGTCGGGTTGGGTGGGAATCCAGCCGGACCTGAGACGCGTTCTTGACGATCTGTCCGTGGCCAGGTGTAGCGTGAGGGATGTTCGAACAAGCGTTCGATAACCGGCACGTGGGGAAGAGCCGGCGGGCAGCACGCTTGGCGACACTGGCGCTGTGTTCGCGGCACGCGCTTGCGGCGTGCTCCGGTGCGGAAGGACCTCGACCCCCTTCCGCACCGGGGCAGCCAACCCCGGGTCGAGATCGTCCTCCCAGCCCTCGGGCCGGGTTTCACCGACTCGAGAAAGACACCGATATGCGTTGCTATGACGAACCCGTGGAGGTGCGCCGCGGCCTAGTTGCGGGCCAGGAGGCGCCCCAGCAGTTCCTGTGGCGAAACCGGCTCTGGCTGGTCACCGACATCCAGGCTCGCTGGGTGGAGTCCGGAGCCTGGTGGGAGGGTCCGGCGGCTCGTGCGCTGCGGGGCGAGTCCACCAGCACCATCGCCACCCGCACCACCGCCACCAGCACCACCGACGACGACCTGCTGGCCGAGAAGGAGGTCTGGCGGGTGCTCGCTGCGGCGGGGTCGTCAGGCCAGCCGGGGGTCTACGAGCTGGCGTACGCCACCGGAACCGGTCAGTGGCGGCTACGACGGGTGATGGACTGATGGCGGCCCTGCTGCTCGAGCCGTCGCTGAAGATCGACCTGCAGCGGGCCCGCGCGGCGGTGCTGCTGGCGGAGAACGTGCCCCGTTCCAGTGACCGCTATCTGGCCGCGCACGCCGCGGCCCTGCGGGTGGCGGCCGTGGTCTTGGCGCTACGGACGCATCCGGTCCTGGGCGGTCGCGCGAGCCGGCCCCGCAACGCCTGGGGGCTGCTCGCGGAGGTGGCCCCCGAGCTGGCCGAGTGGGCCGCCTTCTTCGCCGCCTCCGAGACCAAGCGTGACGCCGTCCGGGCCGGGGCCACGGCCATCGTGACGTCCCCGGAGGCCGATGACCTGGTCCGGGACGCGGAGCGGTTCCTGCACGTGGTCGCGACCGCCGTCACCCGGCGGTCGCTGAGCCGCCGGGACCCGGTCGGATGCGACCACCCTGCCGTGGGTGAGGCCGGACCGGCGCCGCGTCCTCTCCGCCTCGTGCCGCAAGCCTGAGGGCCTGGCGATGGGAGACCCGTTCGTCCATCTCCGGGTCGCGTCCGGCTACTCGCTGCAGTACGGCGCCTCCCATCCCTCGGCCCTGGTCGAGCGGGCCGCCGCGTACGAGATGGACATCCTCGCCCTGACCGACCGGGACGGCCTCTACGGCGCGGTGCGTTTCGCCAAGGCTTGTCTGCGCCACCACATCGCCCCGGTCATCGGGGCTGACCTGGCCCTCGAGCCGGCCGCGCAGAACGGGCCGATCCGGGGTTCTCGACCTCCGGGCCCGGCCCGCGGGGGCACCCTGCGGGCTGACCGACCCCGGATCAGCGTGCTGGCCACCGGGCGCGCCGGGTGGGCGGCGCTGTGCCGGTTGGTCTCGGCTGTCCACCTGACCGGCGAGCGTGGCGACGCGGTCGCGACGCCCGACCTGGTCGTGCGCTGGGCGTCCGGGGGAGACCTGGTCGTGGTGCTGGGGGCCGACTCCGACGTCGGCCGGGCCCTGGCGGCCGGGCAGCCCGAACGGGGGGCCGAGCTGCTGCGGGCCTGGCAGCGCCGGCTCGACCCCACCCAGCTGGTTCTGGCCGTCACCCACCATCGGACTGCCGGTCGCGGGGTCGGGTCGGTCGGGCTCGCGGGGCGCATGCTGGCCCTCGCCGACCGGGACGGGCTTGCCGCTGTCCTGACCAACATGGTGCGGATGGCCGACCGCCACCTGGCCCCGACCGTGGACGTCCTCGACGCCTCCCGTCGGCTGGTCCCGCTCAACCGGAGGCACGTGACCCAGGTCAACGCGGAGGGGTATCTGAAGTCGGGCGACGAGATGCGGGAGCTCGCGGACGAGGTCGCGCGCTACGCCGGCCGCGGTGAGCGCGGCGGGTTGCGGCTCCTCGCCCAGACCCGGGCTCTCGCGGTGCGCTGCACCCTGGACCCGTTCGCCGACCTGGGGCTGGGCGAGACCCACCTGCCGGAGCTCTCGGTGCTCGGTCGGGGAGGACAGACCCGGTGCATCGCCCCGGGGGGATCGCTGGCGGGTCGCGCCGAGTCCCTGGTCCGGCTGCGCGCCCGCTGCGAGGCCGGGATCGGGTCACGGTTCGGCCCGACCGACCGGCGGGTCCGGGACCGGCTGGACGACGAGCTCGCGGTGGTCGACGGCCGGGGGCTGTCCACCTACTTCCTCACCGTCGCCGACGTGGTCGACCTGGTCCGGGACCGGGGGATCCGGTGTGCGGCCCGCGGCTCCGGCGCCGGCAGCCTGGTCAACTACCTGCTCGGCATCTCCGGGGTCGACCCGCTCCGGCACGGGCTCCTGATGGAGCGCTTCCTGTCCCGGCTGCGTCAGTCGCTGCCCGACATCGACCTCGACGTGGAGTCGGCCCGGCGGCCGGAGGCGTACGAGACGATCCTGGACCACTTCGGCGGGGACCGGGTCGCCTGTGTGGCCATGCTCGACACCTACCGGGTCCGGCACGCGATCCGCGACGTCGGGGCGGCGCTGAGTATGCCGCCGGGCGAGATCGACGCGATCGCCAAGGCCTTCCCCCACCTCCGCGCGCGGGACGCCCGCGCCGCGCTCCGGGACCTGCCCGAGCTCAGGGCCCTGGGGCTCGGTGAGCGGCGGCTCGACTTGCTCTTCACCCTGGCCGAGTCCCTCGACGGGCTGCCCCGCCACATCGCGCTGCACCCGTGCGGGGTGCTGCTGAGCGACGCCACCCTGCTCGACCGGACCCCGGTCGAGGCCAGCTTCGCCGGCTACCCGATGAGCCAGTTCGACAAGGACGACGTCGAGGACCTGGGCCTGCTCAAGCTGGACGTGCTCGGCATCCGGATGCAGTCCTCCATCGCCTACGCCCTCGACGAGGTCGAGCGGGTCGACGGCCAGGTGGTCGACCTCGGCGACGTACCGCTGGACGACCCGGCCAGCTTCGCCCTCGTCGGCCACGGATCCACGCTCGGGTGCTTCCAGATCGAGTCACCGGGCCAGCGGGAGCTGATCGGCAAGTTCGCACCGCGGTCGTTCGACGACCTCGTGATCGACATCTCGCTCTTCCGCCCCGGACCGGTGAGGAGCGACATGATCACGCCCTTTCTGGAGGACCGTCACGGGTGGCGTCCGCGCCGCCGGCTGCACCCCGCCCTCGACCGGCACCTGGACGAGACCGGCGGGGTGGTGGTCTT
>JBBQAB010000028.1:0-3708 GCA_038198385.1 Propionibacteriales bacterium | reverse complement strand
GTGGGCATCCTCGTCACCGCGGTCGTGCACTTCTTCCTGCTCCGGCCGTTGCTGCACCTAACCGGCTCGTCGGCGGACGCAGACACCCTGCTTCACAAGGTCGTGCAGTAATTGGCGGTCCTCGGCTGGGTCCTGTTCGGGCCCCGGCCCCGCGTGGACCGACGGGTCGTGCTGTGGTCGCTGCTCTGGCCGGTGGTGTGGCTGGCGGTGACGCTGCTGCTCGGCGGGCTGTCGGGCTGGTACCCCTACCCGTTCCTCGACCCCCGGCTCGTCGGCGCCGGTGGGGTGGCGACGGCCGCCGTAGGCATCGCGGTGGCCCTGATCGGCCTCGCCTTCCTGGCGGGCTGGGTGGAACTCCGGCTGCCGCCCTTCCCGCGCCCGACCCCGGAGACTCAAGCGCCCGCCACCCAGGGGTGACGGGCACTGTCGGCGGGAGCCGGTGAACGCCTCGGGTTGTTGGCCACGCCCTCGTCGGCAGCCACGGGGGAGGCGCCGGTGATGGCGGCGTAGGAGGCTCCGGCGATCACGGCTCCGATGATGGGCGCGACGATGAAGAGCCAGACCTGGCTGAGTGCGGCACCGCCCGCGAACCAGGCCACGCCGAGGGAGCGGGCCGGGTTCACGGAGGTGTTGGTGACGGGGATGCTGACCAGGTGGATGAGGGTCAGGGCGAGGCCGATGGCGACGGGGGCCAGGCCTTTGGGGGCGCGGTCGTCGGTGGCGCCGAGGATGACGTAGAGAAAGGCGGCGGTGAGCACGATCTCGGTGAGGAGGGCGGCGCCGAGGCCGTAGCCGCCGGGGGAGTGGGCGCCGTAGCCGTTGGTGGCGAAGCCGGTGGCGCTGACGTCGGCGGCGGTGGTGCCGGCTTTGCCGGTGGCGATGATGAAGAGCACTCCGCCGGCTGCGGTGGCGGCGACGATCTGGGTGCCGATGTAGGGCAGGACGTCGTTCCAGCCGAAGCGGCGGGCGACGGCGAGGCCGATGGTGACGGCGGGGTTGAAGTGGCCGCCGGAGACATGGCCGAAGGCGAAGGCGCCGGTGAGGACGGTGAGCCCGAAGGCGAGGGCGACTCCGACGAAGCCGATGCCGAGCTGGACGGAGTCCTCGGAGAGAAACTTGGCGGCGAGCACGGCGCTGCCGCATCCCCCGAAGACCAGGCCGAAGGTGCCGAGGAACTCCGCGCCGAGCTTCGCGCGTAAGGACGGTCCTTCCATTTTTTTCCCTTTCGTCGTCTGGATCCCAGATGACGTATGAAGCCATCGACGCCGCTGTGCGTCCCCCGCGGTGCGAGGCCTGCCGGTCGCTATTCCTACCATCGAATAGGGGCCGAACAAACCGGCAGTTCTTTCCCGGGGAGAAACCGTTGCCCCGGTGATTTTCTGCGAAGAGGACGAGCTCTTGTAGACACATTTCGGCAGTAAACGTCGGCAAGAACCGGGTGTGGCCCGGGTGCGGCCCCTGAGCGGAGCCTCAACGGTGGCGCAACGGGCCCGTCATGCCCCCGGCTGAGGATGAAGGCTCACACGTCTCGTCTGCGGCCTGCACCAGCCTTGGCCTGGCTGGTCCGACCGCGTACAGCTCGGAGGACCCCCCTGACGCCAGAGCTCACCCCCGACCTCCAGACACCGCCCGGCGTGCCGGTCGTCGCCACCGGCACCAAGGAGACCCTGGAGGACCACACCCTCCGGTTTGCCCCCCGGCCCTACCGCAAGTGGTCGACCGGGGTGGTCGCGATCTCGGCCCTGGGCGGCATCGCCTACCTTGCCGACTTCGCCATCGGTGCCGACATCGGCCTCTCCTACGGCACGACGAACGCGCTCTGGGGGATCGCGATCTTCACCGTGGTGATCTTCGCCACCGGGTTCCCGCTGGCCTGCTACGCGGCCCCAGGTCATCGGCCTGTTCCTCGCCGTCTACATCATCGCCAACGTGACCGACGGTGCCGCGGTGGCCCACCAGACCGTGTGCACCAACTCCGGCTCGCTCGCCTGGACCAACTCGTTCACCCGCACCACCAAGCACTACCCGGGTCGCCTGGTCTTCCTGGCTTTCAACCTGCTCGTGGCCCTCGTGCTGATGGAGGCCGACATGTGTTCAGCCTCCTGAACACGATCCTCGGCTTCTACGCCAACTGCGGCATGGCCTGGATCGTCACCGTGGCTTCCGACATCGTGATCAACACGTACCTGCTCGGACTCTCACCCAGGAAGCCGGAGTTTCGTCGGGGCATGCGCTACTCCTTCAACCCGGTCGGCTCCGGGTCGATGATCGTCGCCGCCGGGGTGTCGATCCTGGCCTTCTTCGGGGCTCTCGGGACCGGCATCCAGCCCTCCTCGCCGCTGGTCGCGATCGGTCTGGCCCTGGTCCTGCCCCCGGTGATCGCCGTAGCCACGAAAGGCCGCTACTCCCTGCGTCGCACCGACGACGGGATCGATCTGCCCCTGTACGACGAGCACGGGAACCCCTCCGATGTGACCCTGACCTGCCACGTCTGCCAGGACTACGAGCGTCCGGACATGGCCGCCTGCCACACCCACGACGCGTAGGTCTGCTCGCTCTGCCTCTGCACTGACCAGGTCGCCGATCCGGTCTGGTACGATTGCATAGCAAGACTAAGTAACGGTCCAGACGAGGAGAACGAGCGTGTCCAGCACGAAGGCCGGGGCGGCCGGCAGCATCCTGCACCAACCGAAGGCGGTCTGGGCGGTGGCCTTCGCCTGCGTCATCGCCTTCATGGGGATCGGGCTGGTGGACCCGATCCTGCCGGCGATCAGCGCCGAGCTGGGGGCGACCGCGGCCGAGACCATGCTGCTGTTCACCAGCTATCTGCTCGTCACCGGTCTGGCCATGTTCTTCACCAGCTTCGTCTCCAGCCGGATCGGGGCCAAGAAGGCGCTGCTCATCGGTCTGGCCCTGATCGTGGTCTTCGCCGCCCTGGCCGGAGCGTCCGGCTCGGTGAACATGATCATCGGCTTTCGGGCCGGCTGGGGTCTGGGTAACGCGCTCTTCATCTCCACCGCCCTGGCCACGATCGTGGGGGCCGCCAGCGGAGGGGTCAACAGCGCCATCATCTTGTACGAGGCCGCGCTCGGCCTGGGCATCGCCACCGGGCCGCTGCTCGGTGGCGCGCTGGGCAGCATCTCCTGGCGCGGCCCGTTCTTCGGTACCGCGGCCCTGATGGCGGTCGGACTGCTGGCCCTCGCGGTCCTGCTGAGCGCCTCCCCGCAGCCCGCCCCCCGGGTTCGGCTGTCGGCCACCTTCGCGGCCCTGCGGCACCCCGCGCTGCTCACCCTCGGTCTGGCCGCCCTGTTCTACAACTTCGGCTTCTTCAGCCTGCTCGCCTACACCCCCTTCCCGCTGGAGGCGGCGGCCAAGGCCGGCGGGGTGGCCGACTTCGGTGCCCACCAGCTCGGGCTGATCTTCTGCGGCTGGGGACTCTGCCTGGCCCTCACCTCGGTCTTCGCCGCCCCCGTGCTCGTCCGCTGGCTCGGTCGGCAGCGCACCCTCTACGCGATGCTGGTCCTGCTCGGGGCCGACCTGGCCGTGATGGGCCTCGAGGTGCACAGCCTGCGGGCGCTTATCGTGGGCACCATCGTCGGCGGGCTCTTCCTCGGGGTGATGAACACGGTCCTGACCGAGTCGGTGATGGAGGCCACCGAGCTGCCCCGCAGCGTCGCCTCCTCGACCTACTCCGGCATCCGCTTCCTC
>JBBQAB010000027.1:0-2443 GCA_038198385.1 Propionibacteriales bacterium | reverse complement strand
GGCCGTGGTGACGGTGAAGTGGAACCCCGGGGACTACGACAAGCTGGCCTCGGCGGCCCTGCTGACCAGCAACGCCCCCGACGTGTTCGAGTACGCGAACGGTCCGACCCTGGACATGATCAAGGCCGGTCAGGTGGCCGACCTGACCGACGTGATCGGTTCCGCAGCCTCCGGGTTCTCCGCGCCGGTGCTGGCCGGCATGACCTGGGACGACAAGATCTGGGGCATCCCCCAGACCGTCGACATGCAGATGCTCTACTACCGCAAGTCGGTGCTGGCCAAGGCCGGCGTAGCCCCGCCCACCACGATGAACGAGCTGATCGCGGCGGCCGAGGCCGTCGCCAGCAAGGATATGGGTGGCTTCTTCGCGGGCAACGACGGCGGGGTCGGCACCCTCACCCAGATGCTCATCTGGTCGGCCGGACTCGAGCAGATCAACGAGGCGAAGGACGGCGTCGGCTTCGACAACGCCGCCGGGTACGAGGCCCTGGCCGCCTTCGGGCGGCTGCACGCCTCGAGCGGCCTGCTCGCCAGCGCGTCGGCCGACTGGTACGACGCGGCGCCGTTCACCAACGGTGAGGCGGCCATGCAGTGGAGCGGTCTGTGGGTGCTCCCCGACGTCAAGGACGCCCTCGGCGAGGACTTCGGTGTGCTGCCGTTCCCCAGCATCGGCGCGTCGGGGCGCCAGAGCGTGCCCTTCGGGGCGTTCGGGGCGGCGGTCACCGCCAGGGGCTCCGACCCGGAAGCAGCCAAGGCCTTCGTGAAGTGGCTCTGGGTCGACCAGGAGGCCGACCAGGTGGACTTCTCCAACTCCTACGGCACCCATATCCCGGCCAAGCCCGCGCTGGTCCCGCAGGCCGACAAGCTGGCCTCCGGCGCCGGGGCCGAGGCGGCCCGCTTCGTCAACGAGCTCGGCCACGCCCCCAGCAAGCTGTGGACCTCGGCCACCTCGCAGGCGATGACCTCCGCGGTGACGCGCGTGATCACCAAGAACGCCGACCCGCGCTCCGAGATCGGTCGGGTGGCCGCCAAGGCCAAGGCCGAGATCCAGCGCATCAACGGGTGAGCACCTGGACCGGCGTCCGGGCCCGCAGCGACCGACGCTGGTTCTGGGTCTTCGTCGGCCCGTTCTTCGCCGGCCTGCTGGTCTTCGTCTACATCCCGGTGCTGTGGTCGGTCTACCTGTCGTTCTTCGACGCCCGCAACACCGTGACCCCGACCCGCTTCGTCGGGTTCGGCAACTACGTCTACCTGCTGCAGGACCGCGCGTTCCTGACCAGCATGGGCACGTTTCTCGTGTTCGCGGCCTTCATCGTGCCGCTGACCTTCGTCTGCTCGCTGGGACTGGCCCTGCTGGTCAGCAAGGTGCGCGTCGCGCAGACGTTCTTCCGCTCGGCCTTCTTCCTGCCCACGGCCTGCTCCTACGTCATCGCCTCGATGATCTGGCGGCTGACCATCTTCAACGGGGCCCGCTTCGGCCTGGTCAACGTCGCCCTTCGGGCCGTCGGGCTGGAGGGGGTCAACTGGCTCGGCGGCGAGCACTACCTCTACTGGGTCGCCCTGGTGACGCTGCGGCTGTGGCTGCAGGTCGGTTTCTACATGATCTTGTTCATCGCCGGTCTGCAGCGCATCCCGGCCAACACCTACGAGGCTGCCGCGATCGACGGGGCCACCGGCCTGCGGGTGCTCCGCTGGATCACCCTGCCCCAGCTGCGGGCCACCTCGGTCGCGGTCGTCCTGCTGCTGCTGATCGGGGCGTTCCAGGCCTTCGACGAGTTCTACAACACCCTGATCTCGGTGGGTACCTACCCGCCGTTCGCCCGGCCGCCGCTGGTCTACCTCTATCTGGTCTCCCTGGGCCAAGGCAGCCAGGACCTCGGGCTCGGCAGCGCCGGCACGGTCATCCTGACCCTCGTGGTCGCCCTGGTGGGCCTGGCCCAGATCAGCATCGTGAACCGCCGTGGCGCGCAGGAGCGCGCATGAGACCCCACCGGACCGCCGTGGCCTTGCGCTACGCCGTCCTGACGGTGCTGGCGGCGGCGTTCCTGCTGCCCTTCTACATCCTGGTGCGCAACGGTTTCTCGACCCAACAGGAGATCGCCTCCCCCCGCTGGCACTGGCTGCCGGCCGAGCTCAGCCCGCACAACCTGCAGAAGTTGTTCGCCAACGAGAACGTGGCCATGGCCCGGAGCCTGCTGAACTCGGCGGTGGTCTCGGTCGTGCAGACGCTGGCCACGGTGCTCATCTCCGCCCTCGCCGGCTACGGGCTGGCCCGGATCGACCACCGGCTCTCCCGGCTGGTGCTGGGGATGACCGTCCTGACCCTGATGGTCCCCGCCGCGGTCACGTTCGTTCCCAGCTTTGTGATGGTCTCGAGCCTGGGCTGGATCTCGACCCTGCGGGGCTTGATCGTCCCCGGTCTGTTCTCGGCCTTCGCCACGTT
>JBBQAB010000026.1:0-2402 GCA_038198385.1 Propionibacteriales bacterium | reverse complement strand
TGGCCGGTGTTGTCGGTGGCCTCCAGGCAGTAGACCAGGGGGGGACCACTGACGTAGGCAATCAATTTCCGTCCCACAGCCAGCAGATGCTCCGTCGCCAGCCGGGCCCCTTGGACGTCGTCGTAGACGATGGACAGGTCGAGGGGGTCCTGAGACCGGCTCATCGCGTACACGACAGGCACCGGGAGCGAGCCCAGGCTCGGTCGCGGGTCGGCCCGACGACCGGTCACGAAGATGCCGTCGACCCGACGACCCAGCAGCTCAGCCAGATAGTGACGTTCCCGCAACGGATCCCCTCGACTGTCGCACAGCAGCGTGGACACGCTCCCGGCGCCGAGACTGTCCTCGATGCCGTTCATCAGCGGCATGGTGAAACGCCCGAAGCTGTCCGAGGTGAGAACGCCCACGGTGTAGGTCCGACCCTCGATCAGACCCTTGGCCAGCCGGTTCACCCGGAAACCGAGCTGCTCGGCCGCGAGCTGGACGCGCTCCCGGGTCTCCGCGCGCAGCTGACCCCGCCCGTTCAGGGCCTTGGACACCGTCCCGGCCGAGACGCCGGCGAGCTGGGCCACGTCATGGACCGTCGGAGCAGCAGAACCCAGGCGTGACACCGGACCTCCTGAGTTCGGGGACGACGGCCGTGCCGACCGGCGCCCAGGGCAGGACACCATGATCCTCGACGGCGACGCCCGTGTGGGCGGCCAGCCTTGACCAACCCCGAAAGACCGGCCTACGGTAGCCGCGGAAATCGATTTCCGTATTTTCCCTCCGGACCGATTCCCGACGTCCGGCGGCAACGAAGCCCAAGTGGACCCCCGGTTCACCCGGGCCGACCCGCGGGTCGACGCCGCCCGGGGCTGCGTGGCCCTGGAGCGCGGCCCTCCCGACACCTGTCCACCCGGCTGCGCCAGGAGGGTACCGAGGATGCTCTGCGGACCGCGGGGCTGACGCTGCCCCCGGAGCGGGCCCTCCTCGGGGAGTGGAGCGAGTCCTGGGGGCGCAACGCCGCCCACCTCCTGCTGCGGTCGTCGTCGGAGCCGGTGGACGGGATCGTCTGCGGCAGCGACCAGATCGCCCGGGGGGTGGCCGACGGTCTCCGTGAGGCCGGGGTGGGGGTGCCCGTCCAGGTCTCCCTGGTCGGCTTCGACAACTGGGACGTGATGGTCGAGGCGTCCCGGCCGCCGCTTACCACGGTGGAGCCGAACCTCAAGAAGCTCGGCCGGCTGGCCGCGAACCGGCTGCTGCACGCCATTGACGGCGGGGAGCTGGGCGCCGGGCTGGTGCTCCAGCCGTGCGATCTCGTGGTGCGCCAGTCCTCCATGCCGTCCGGCCCGTGACAGCCGTCCGTACCAGCGTGTGACCCAGTTCACATTTCTGCCCCCACGGAGGGTGTGAAAGCCCTACGATGCGCCCATGGGGCGACGGTGGCTGTGGCGGGTGGGGTTCGGGGCGGTTCTCCTGGTGCTGGTGGCGACCCAGTCGTCGGCCGCGCCGCAGCCGGACCGGGTGCATGTCACGATGGCCGGCGACTTCGGGACCAGCGACCGGGCCGTCTCTGTCCTCTCCGCCATCCACGCCTCCGGCAGCGACCTGTCGCTGGCGCTGGGGGATCTCTCGTACGCGAGCGGGGGGCAGGAGCAGGCGTGGTGTGACCTGGTGACCTCCAAGGTGGGCGCCGGGTTCCCGTTCGAGCTGCTCAGCGGCAACCACGAGAGCAACGGGGAAAACGGGAACATCAACGACTTCTCGGCTTGCCTGCCCAACCAGCTACCCGGGGTGGTGGGGACCTACGGGCGGCAGTACTACGTGGACGTGCCGGCAGACCGGCCGCTGGTGCGCTTCGTCATGATCTCCCCCGGGCTCCCGTTCTCCGACGGTCCGTGGAGCTACGACGCGGGCTCACCCCGCTACCAGTGGACCGCCGCCGCGATCGACGGGGCCCGGACCGCGTCCATCCCCTGGGTGGTCGTGGGCATGCACAAGCCCTGCCTGAGCGTCGGAAGCTACGGCTGTGACGTCGGAGCGGACGTGTTCAACCTGTTGCTCAGCAAACGGGTGGACCTGATCGTGAGCGGGCACGAGCACAGCTACCAGCGCAGCAGGCAGCTGGCGCTGGGGACGTCGTGCCCGGCGGTCGTGCCCGGCACCTACACCGCGTCCTGCGTCGTTGACTCCGACGACTCCCTGGTCGCGGGTCGCGGGAGCGTGGCCGTTGTCGTAGGAACCGGTGGTCAGGGCCTCTATGACGTCAACGCCGGTGACACCGAGGCGGGCTACTTCGCCACCCGTAGCGGGGCGAACGACAACCCCACCTACGGTGCCCTGGACGTCACCGCCACGGGTACCACCCTGCAGGTCTCCTTCCTCCGGGCGACCGGCGGCACGCTGACCGACTCGTTCAC